>CANQYH010000011.1 GCA_947628025.1 uncultured Lachnospiraceae bacterium
ACTCTGGCGGACGGGGAGACCATTGCGTTAGTGGGACCTAATGGAGGGGGAAAATCCACCCTGATTTCCCTGCTGTTGGGGCTGTATCCGCCTGATTCCGGAGAAATCAGGATATATGGGGCGCCAGTGGACGGAATGAGCAGAGGGCAGGAGCGGGAAAGTGCCGCTGCCATCTTCCAGTCTTTCCTGAAATATGAGACTACGGTAAAGGACAATATTGTGTTAGGAAATATCCCCCAGTTTGATAACCGGGAACTGATAAGCCGTGCCGCAAGGCTGTCAACGGCAGAAACGTTTTTTGGCAGGTTGGAAGAGGGAATCGATACGAAAGTAGGTTCTGTATGCCAGGGGGCAGTCAACCTTTCGGGAGGCCAGTGGCAGAGACTGGCAGTGGCCAGGGGATTTTTCGCGGATACGGCGCTGCTTCTCCTGGATGAGCCGAATGCTGCGGTGGATCCGGTGACAGAGGCAGAGCTCTTCCGCCGTTACAGGGAAGGAATGGAGGGGCGAAGCGGAATCATTGTTTCCCACAGACTGGCAGCCTTACAGAAAGTAGACAGAATCCTGGTACTGGAGGCCGGGGAGATCGTAGAGGAGGGAAGCCATGAGGAACTGATGGGGCGTAAAGGGCTTTATTATGAAATGTACATCAGGCAGAAGAATTGGACCGTATAGGGTGCAGATAGTGAGAAAAATAGAATGACGCAAAGACCGCCTGATTAATTGTTCTCACGTTGCAAAGTTATCGTTTGGAGAAAGGCACTTGACAAATGCGTCTACATAGTGTAGTCTATATGTGAGACTACATTCTGTAGACAGGAGGCCGTACTCATGGCAGAAATACAATTAGGGACTGTAGAGGCTCGTTTTGCGGACATCATCTGGGAAAGAGAGCCCGTGACATCTTCCGAGCTGATAAAGCTGGCTGCGGCAGAGCTCGCCTGGAAGCGGACGACTACGCACACGGTACTGCGCCGGCTCTGCGACAAGGGCCTGTTCCAAAACAATAACGGCATGGTGACTTCTCTTTTGTCCCGGCAGGAGTTCTACGCCCGCCACAGCAAAAAGTACGTGGATGAGACCTTTTCGGGTTCGCTCCCGGCGTTTCTCGCGGCGTTTACCAGCGAAAAGAAGCTGACAGCCGAGGAGATCGCCGAGATCCGTGAACTGATCGACAAGGCAGGTGAGTAATATGGGCGGCGTATTCCTGAAAACGCTGAACATGAGTATTGCCGCGAGCTGGCTGATCTTAGCGGTGATTCTGCTCCGGTTCCTGCTGAAAAAAGCGCCGAAATGGGTCGCTGTCCTTTTGTGGGGGATCGTCGCACTGCGGCTGGCGGTTCCTTTCTCTTACGAGAGCGCGCTGAGCCTGATCCCCAGCGCCGAGACGTTCAGCGCCCATAATATCCAGTATGAAACGCCTGCGATCAGCAGCGGGATCCCTGCCGTCAATCATGCGGTCAATCCTGTCCTGGGCGAGGTCTTTGCCCCGAATCCGGGCGCCAGTGTCAACCCGCTCTATGTCTGGACAGAGATCGCGGCCGTCGTCTGGCTCGCCGGGCTCGCCGCAATGCTGCTGTACGCGGCCGTCAGCTATGTGCGGGTACGCCGAAGCGTTGCGGAAAGCGCGCCCTGTGAGGGAAACATTTTTTTGAGCGACCATGTGAGATCTCCGTTTATCCTGGGGCTGGTTCGACCCAGAATCTATCTGCCCTCCGGCATAAGCGCCGCATCCATGGAGCCGGTGATCGCCCACGAAAAGGCTCATCTGGCAAGGCGTGATCACTGGTGGAAGCCGCTGGGGTTCCTGATCCTGGCGGTTCACTGGTTTAACCCGCTGTGCTGGGCCGCCTATGTGCTGCTGTGCCGGGACATTGAGCTGGCCTGCGACGAAAAGGTCGTCCGGCGGATGGATTTGGCCGGAAAGAAACTTTATTCTACCGCCCTGCTGGAGTGCAGTGCCGGGCGGCGGCTGGTATCGGTCTGCCCGCTGGCCTTTGGAGAAGTGGGCGTGAAAGAACGAGTGAAACATGTATTGAATTACAAAAAGCCGGCGTTTTGGGTCATTGCGGCCGCGGCCGCCGCCTGCGCGATGGTAACGGTGTGCTTTGCGACCGATCCGAAGCAGGACTTGCTCCAGGAGCAGCATACCGTTCAGGCGCGGATCACCGAGGTGGAAAGCCGCTCATTCCTGGCCGTACCGGTCGGTGGGGATTCGGAATTGTCCTCCGGCGGTCTGCGGACGAAATACCCGGAATACTTCGGCCTCGAAACATTCAAGGGACTGGAGGTTTATGTCTGGCAAATGGCCAAGGATTCCTATCGTTTTGGACTGATGCAGGGAACGGACCGTGAGAAAACGCTGGAGGAACTGATGGGGATGAAAGGCGCTTCGGCGGAGGAGATGGCGCTGATTTTATCCTCCTACAATATCGAGGACGAGGATATTTTTGTGATCCCGTGGCAGAATCCCATTTCCAGTTATATGGTCACGGAGGAAATGGTAAAAGATCCGGAATATATCAGCAACATTCGTGCTATGCTGGGGCTGGATGGCGGTTCGGCGGCTTCCGCTGAAGAAACTGCGTCGGACCATGAGACTCCGGCAGAAACTTTAAAGAAAATCAGCGCCGAAGAAACAGCGGATGCGTTCGGGATTCCGATTGTATTGCCGAAGAATGCAAATTGGATCGAGGACGCCGAATACGATTTGATGGACGAAAACCATTTAAGAATCACATACCATGACCTCATTGCGGATGCGGATTGTACGTTATTGGTATTGAAAAATGCGGATCTGGACCTGCCGCCAATGGACTATGATGAAGCGCTGAATGAGACCTGGGAAGGCAGCACCGCCGGTGGCCGGTACATTGCGGTAAACGTGCGGCATGAAAAGGATAATGAGAAGATGACGCTGGCGGTCTGGGAATATAAGGAGTACCGGTTTGCGATCATGGGAGAGGACGATACGAAAGCTGCGATTCCCAAAGTCGCGTTAGCGGTTATTGAAAATCTGGACTGATTCCCGGCGCTGCGAGGACAGCGCGGCGGAAGTTGAGAAAGGCGGGAAAAGGTATCATGTTCTCAGCGAAAAATCGAAATGGGGAGGCATAAACTTGTTAGATCAAAGAGGCTTTGACTTGTGGGCAGACGATTATGACAAAACGGTCGGTATCTCCGACGAAGAGAAAACATATCCGTTTGCCGGGTACAAGGATGTGCTTGGCCGCATCTTTCAGATCATTATGGGAAAGCAAAATGCAGCGGTGCTCGATATAGGATTTGGAACCGGTACGCTCACGACAAAATTATATGAACATGGCTGCGTTATTTACGGACAGGATTTCTCACCCAAAATGATCGATCTGGCAATTAAGAAAATGCCGGGCGCTTATCTCTGTCAAGGGGATTTTACGCAGGGATTAGCGGAGCCTTTGCGGCATCAAAGCTATGATTTTATTGTGGCGACCTACTCGCTGCATCATTTGACGGACGAACAAAAGATCGCGTTTCTCCGCATGCTGCAGGACTGCCTGAAAGAGAACGGGCAGATTTTGATCGGCGACGTTGCTTTTGAGACTCGTGAGAAACTGGATCAATGCCGGGAGGCGGCCGGCAATGAATGGGATGAGGAAGAAATGTATTTCGTTGCCGATGAACTGAAAAGCGTGTTCCCGAATCTTTCTTTTACGCAGGTTTCCTGCTGCGCGGGGATACTGACTTTGCCCCGGTAGATTCGTGTCTGTAAATCGGTCAAGAAAAAAGAGACAGTCTGGAAGGTATGGATTGTCTCTTTTTTATGCTTGAAATGGACAGGCATCGGTGCGAAATGTAGGAATATACAAGGCGGGCCGGTGGCTGACAGTAGGAACGCCTTCTCCTGAAACGGAAGTATCGCAGTGACCGGGAGTTCATTTACATTTTATGATAGCCGCAGAGAAGATCCGCGCGGGTGCGGCGTTTTATATGGGCCGCACCGGAAGGCGATTCATCCGGCGCAGGCGGTTTCTCGCTGAAGCACGATCTTTTCCAGGCGCAGCCGCGTCTTTCGGAAAAAGAATGTGACCGTATGGCTGCCCCCGGCCAGCTCCAGACTGGTCACGGGGACCCAGGCGTACGTATTTTCCTGGGAGTAATGCCACAGCCGCCGGGCGTCCTCTGCTTTCGGGAACACCGGCGTTTTGTCGACGGCGAGGTCGAAGCAGCACTCCGCGGCGCCTTTCATGTAGAGGCAGAGCCAGAGGGTATAGCGGCCCTGCGCGGTCTCTGTCCGGAAACAGACGCCGCAGCCGGCGGGCGAATCTTCCAGGAGCTGCTGGTCGCGGCAGTAGAGAGAAACTTCTTTCCTGCCGACGCCGGTGCAGCAGTCGGGGGCTGCGCCCAATGTATGGGCCCGGTCCGTTTCCAAAAGAGCGTCCGCGGCACGGAGTACGACGCAGTCCGGGCCGGAGAAAGGAGCCGGTACGGGAGCCTGCGCGGACACGGGCCAGTAAATGATTTCATTTGCCACGCTGCTGGCGCTGAAACCGGCAGGCACTAGAAGTTCCGGCCGTTCGCCGGGGACCGCGCCGGGATAGAACCGGCGGACCGTCTGCGCCAGATCGGCAGGGGCGGGCGTCTCATGGTTGTCCAGATACGGATTCAGGCCAACCCCATGCCAGAAATGATTGCCCATAGACGCAAGCCGGTCATATATATGGAAGCGGGTCAGCGCAAAATACCGGGTCGCGCCGAACAGCGTCAGAGTGTGCGGACCCGCCTCGAGATGCCCCAGGGGAACTGTCAGCAGTTCCCGGTCGTTCAGGATATTTTCGCGCCAGGAGCCGCGGTGCTCGTCGTTGGCGTCGCTGACCAGGCGTTTCACGAACCGGCCGTCCAGACCGGCGTCGATCCCGATCTCACCGACGGAATTCAGGGACGGGAAACGCTCCAGCGTGAGCGTATATTCTCCTGCGGCCGGGATGTCCAGACGGTAGGTAAGTACGGCGTCCGGAGAAGCAAATTCCACCAGATCCCCGCACCCGCGTCCGAGGCAGCGGATAATGCGGATCCCGGGAAGCGGGGAATTATCCGGACGGGAGGTAGCGTGGAGCCGTGCGGAACCGGATGCGCGGCAGAGTTCGTCGGGGGTTTCTGCGGACTGGAGTTTCGCGGGGCCGGTCAAGCCGCCAGCCGCTGCCTCGCCGGGATCGTTAGAGATACCAGCGGATTGAGCAGCCCGCCGGATCGTCGCCAATTCTTCTGCATCGCAGGCCTCAACCGTCACCCGGTTCACGGGATCGTTGACCGGCAGGGGACGCCCTGCAGCGGGGAGTCCGGCTTCCCGCAACATCCGCGGAGAGCAGGCCGCGGGATACATCGCCGTGCGGGGCGGCGGATAATCCTCCGGCGTGACGATGCCGTTCCATTTGCCGTCCGCCAGGATATGATTGTAATAGTACAAAAGCGCCTGCCTTGCCCTGTCATAATCCGCAGCCAGATCATAACTGGCGTCGGCCTCCTCTTTTCGTCCCAGACCGGACAGGAGCAGGCTGCGGTCGGCGTAGTAATACATGGCGTTGGCGTAATAGGCCGCGTGGACCCGCAGCAGGACCATTTCAAAAAACGCGTCCCGTTCTTCCTGCGGCAGTCCCGAGTAGATCTCATTAGCCGTATCGAACACATGGCGCAGGAAATGGATCCGCCCGGCAGCGTCGTCCTGCCCGGCAGACTGGTAAAATACGCCGTTGTCCAGCAGTTCGATCTTGCGCATATTCACGACCTGGTCAAATGCCGTCAAAAGGGGCGACAATTTAGCCCCGAACCCGCCGGAAAACGTGCGGTCGAGCCATTCCGCCAGGAACCGCTCCACATCGGCGGTCGGGTCGTTCTCTTTCCCAATATTCCAGGCGAGAGCGGCGTAATAACTCAAATGCTGCTCCAAGGGCTTGATTGCGCCGAAATTGGTCACCCAGAGCGTGCGGATACCGTTTTCGTAGGCTTTCGAAAGCTCATAGCGGGTCTGCGCGGCCGGGATCGAGCAGATAAAAAGGTAGGAGGTATCGGGCGGGGCCCAGTAGGATTGATGGTAGTAAATCCCGTGGCCGCCTTTACGCCCGCGGGCCGCCTCGTCGGGGTAACGCCGGACATGGCCGTAGTTATCGTTGGTCCAGATTAGGGTGTAATCGTCCGGCACATCGAGGCCATTGTCATAAAGCTCCAGCACTTCCTTATAAGGCACAAACAGTTTCAGCGCTTCCTTGTGGGGCACTTCTTTCAGGATCTGATCCTGGGCGCGGAAGACTTGGGAAAGCAGATCGATCTTCCCTTTCAGGAGCGCGTCGCCGGACAGGCCCGACAGCGCCTGAGTGTTGAAGCCGGAATCGTGGATCCCGCGCATCCCCAGCGTGTAGGTAACTTCGAAATCTTTGTTCTGTTCTACGCTTTCGCGCCAATATTCCAGCAGCCTCTCCCGGTTTTCTCCTTCGATCGAAAAATCATAAACGGCGTTGTCATAGCCTTTCTTTTTCTTCCACGGCTCCCATTCGCGGTTATTGCTGCGCATCAGCATATCACAGTGGGAAGTCCCGATAACGACGCCCATTTTTTCGGCCAGCGCGCCGTTTTCCACGTTGGCGTTAAAGGAATTGACGTGCATGGCAGGCCAGAGGTAATTGCATTTCAGGCGCAGCAGCAGTTCGAAAATGTGCGCGTAGGTCTTGGGGCCGATCGTGGGCTCCCCCATATGGCCGACCACCCATTTTTCCAGCTCCTCCTCGTCATTGATGAAAATGCCGCGGTACTCCACGGAGGGATGATCGGCGAATGTGAACCCCTCCTCGATTTCATACGAATCCCTACGCTTCGGCGGCACATCAGCGAAAAAGTGCCAAGGGCTGACACCGAGCCGTTCGCAGAACTCGTAAACGGCGTAAATGGTCCCGCGGCGGTCGTTTCCGCACAGATAGAGGCAGCCGTCCCTGACCGCGACCGCGAATCCCTCCTTGTGAGAGGGAATGAGCGCGCCGACGGCCGCGGCGTCCGGCAGCAGATCGCCCAGATGCTCTCTCGACGCCACGAAAATAGTTCGCACAGCGCCTGCGTCCGGATACCGGACATGGCCCGAAAGCGCGCAGGGCCCGTTCTGCACGCCAAAGACCGGAGCGGAAGTCTCGTCGCCCACACAGTGCAGGTATACCCGGCTCTCCAGGACCTTAAACAGGTCGCTCTTTAAATTGACCGCCGCAATCTTGACGGCTTCGGATTCATTCTCCGAATAACGGATCTCTGTCAGCCCGTTTTTGATAAAAAGCATGGATTGTTTCCTCCTGATAAATGCTGTGGGATCTTTGTTTATCATATAAAAGAGCGTCAGATATGGCTGCTCTTGCAAAATCATCCGCCATCATTTTAGGGATGCCTAGGATATATCTTCCTAATCTTAGTATATAAAGAATTTCTATGTTGCCGTCAACAAAACCCGCGCCGGTGCCGGCCTTTGATTTTAAGATATCTGCGTGTTTCCTGCTTCACAAATATTTTTTTAAGGCATTAACAATATTAAAAAGAATTTCATCCCATTCTGCTTCCTGCCAAACGGGTTTTCTATTGTATCGAAGTTCGCGTGAATGGAACGGATGCGGCAAAATCTAAAACAGCGTTTCGGATTTTGCTCCCGATAATCTAGACAAAAATTTCCTACATTTTCAAGTGTATCAACCACAAAACCCTTGCCGAACTCCGCATTCAGGGTATCGGAAAGCGTTTGAATAACTTTTTTTCATAACTGGTGCGGTTTCGACTAGACCGCTGCTCTTCGACAATCCAATATCTCAATACATAATAAGTCATGAATTGGATGAGATTGACCTGACTCGCAGCAATCTTTCGGGTATATCGGATCAATTCGATATTTTTCATCTGGCAACAAAATTTTACTTATATATTGTACCCGACCTGGCAAATAAAATCAAGATAACGTTTTGCCCGTGATAAACGTGATCTCATCTGCCCAAAACAAAACGACTGCCCCGCGCGCCTGCGAACAGTCGTTTTGTTCTGTCATATTTTTGAAAAACATCTCTTTTTTCAAACTCACAAGGCCACGATGCGGTCGGCTTTCGCGATCAGCGCCTCGTCGTGGGAGATGAAGATCACGGTTTCCGGGCAAGTCTCGATGAAGCGCCCGATCCACGCGGAGGTGGCGGCGTCCAGGTTGTTGTTCGGTTCGTCGAAGAGCAGCAGGCCGCAGCCTTTCAGCAGGGCGCGTGCGATGGAGATGCGCTGCTTTTCTCCGCCTGACAGGGAATGGTCCTGGAACGATAATTTCCGTTCCGCCAGATAGCGGATGCCCAGGCGGTCCATGGTCGCATAAACGTCGTCCCGGCTGGCGGAGAGGCGGCCCATCTGTACGTTTTCGGCCACGTCGCCCTCGAAAAGCCAGGGGTCCTGCTGAACCAGGGCGAAGCAGTCGCGCCAGGCTTCGGGATTTAATTCTTTCAGTTCTTTGCCGGTGATTCGGACGCTGCCGTCATAGCTGCGGTACAAGCCGCAGAGGATCCGGAGCAGGGTCGATTTTCCGCTGCCGTTCGGGCCGGTGACGGCGATTTTTTCTCCTTTTTTCACAGAGAACGACAGGCCGTTCAGGACTGGCTGGCCGTCGTATCGGAACGAAAGGTTGTCGATCCGAAGCAGATCCTGGGACGGGACCGGGGAGCGGGCTTCCGCCGGGGAGTAGTTTTCCGTTGGGGAGCAGGCTTTCGTCGGGGAGCAGGTTTTCGTTTGGGAGTAGGTTTTCGCCGAAGAGCAGGCTTCCATCGGGGAGCAGGCCTCCGTCTGTGTGCAGGCTTCTGCCGGATCATGCTTTCCCGCGTCAGGAGCGTTCGGTTTGCCGGATCGGTCTCTTTCCGCGCCCGCGGATGGCTCTGCGAAGAACGTTTCCGCCGGTATCGTTTCTCCGGACAGATCTTCTGCACCCTCGTAGAGGAACCGCACCCGGCGGACATCGTCGCGGAATACGGGAATGGTGCGGATAATGCTCCCGGACATCTCCATCAGCTGATTATATGCGGCAAAATACCCCACCATCGCGGCCACGTTTCCGGCTGTGATGCTGCCGCGGCTGACCATCAGAGCGCCGGTGAACAGGATCAGAAGGATGCAAAAGGTATTAAGCCAGGAGAGAATGTTGTCCGCAACGGTATTGTAGCGGCTGCTTTTGCGTACTACATTTTCATAATGCGTCCGGTAGAGGCGGTCCAGGCGCGCGAGCATGGCGTTCTTCAGGCCGTACAGGATCACGGTGTGCGGCTGGACGGTGATCTCCGTTTCGTAAGAGCGGAGCGTGGTGCGATATTCTTTTTCCTGAAGCTTGAAGCGGGCCTGCGCTTTTCGGACCAGCACGGGGACCGTGAGCTTGAGGGCGGAAATAGCCAGGACGATCACCGTAAAGAGGGCGCTGATCCGTAGGGAGCTGTAAAGCAGGTAGACCAGCGTAATGGTCGTCTGAATGATTCCGTCGAGGATAATTTCCCAGTCGCACCGCAGCTCGATCGGGTCGTTCTCGATTCGGGCGTTGGCTTCTCCCGCGTCGATGCTCATGGCGGACGCATAGGTTTTGTCCAGGAAGCGCCGCAGGATTTGCCGGTCGTGGCGCAGAGAGCAGACCGTCATTGTAATATCGCCGCAAACGTAGGAGAGCAGCGGTTCGACGAATATATTTGCCAGCACACAGAGGAGAAGCGTCCGGAAATCGGCCAGACCGCTCTGCAGGTCCAGACGAAAGACCGCGTCGGCGAAGCGGCCGAGCGTGCCCGCCGTATATACGGTGATGAGGGAGCTGATCAGGGACCCTGACGTGTAAAAGAGCAAAGCGGGGAACACGAACCTGCGGCAGTCCCTCAGAATCTGTTTTTCTATTTTGTCCGGCTTATGCAAGGCGTATCTCTCCTTTCTCGATCCGATATGTACTGTCGCTTACGGCGTCAAAAATGGGGTCATGGGAAATGATAAACGTCGGTTTGACACGCTTCTGAAGCGCATGTACCAGCACGGTCTTGCTGTGTTCGTCCAGGGAATTGGTCGGCTCGTCCAAAAGCAGCAGCAATGGGTCGAGGGCCAGCGCCAGCGCCAGAAAGACCTTTTTGCGCTCTCCGCCGGACAGTTCGCGGATCTTCGTGCCGTCAAGCTGCGTCTGGTCCAATTCGAGATCCGCGGCGATGGCCTGGACGCGCGGCAGGTCGAGACCGGCTATCATGCCGTATAATTCCTGGGGTGTGAATTCAAATTCGGCGTCCTCCTGGGGCAGGTAGAAGACCCTGCGTGGGAAATCTTTTTCCGAAAACCGGCTTGGGTCCGTCCCAGCTGTGAGGATTTGCGGGCGGCCGGAAGGGGAGGGGGCTGGTTTGGCTGAGGGATTTTCCTGGGCCGAAGCAGCTGTTTCGCACTCGTCGATGTCCTGCGTCTGCTCCGCTGGCCTCGCTGTTTGCCTGTTTGTGGGATGTGTCTTAGCCGAAGCAGCTGTTTCGCACTCGTCGGTGTCCTGTGCCGGCTCCGCTGGCCTCGCTGTTCGCTCGTCTGTGGGATGCGTCTGAGCCGAAGCAGCTGCTTTGCGCTCGCCCGTGTCCTGTGCCAGCTCCGCTGGCCTCGCTGCTGGCCCGTCTGTGGGATGCGTTTGAACCGTGGAAATTGCCTTGCGCCCGTCCGTGCGCTGTGCCTGCTCTGCCGGACTCGCCGCCCGCCCGTCCGCGCCCGGTTCTTGTCCCGCATCCCCTGCTTCCCGCTCAGCCGGAATCAACCCAACGATCAATTTGAAAAGCGTCGATTTCCCGGCGCCGTTATCGCCTTTGATGAGGCAGATCCCGCGGGCGGGGAAATGGACCGTCATATCGCGGAAGATCTCTCGGCCGTCGAACGAGACGGTGACGCCGGAGAGGGAAACGGACGGGACTTCCGGCTGCGGCTCCAGGGAGGATCGGGCCGGTTCTGCCGGAATCTCTTCCGCGGTATCCTCTTTTTCCTCCGTGCCGTACCATTCCGCCAGGCGCTTCTCCGCCTGACGGACGATGGCAAAGCGGGTGATCGAAGAAAAAGCCGTATTTACCGCGGCAAAGAAACTGCCCGACAGGGCGATGGCCTTGACGCCGGTATCGAGCGTGATAGCGCCGTACAGCGCCAGCAGGCCGGCCATGGCGTAAGTGCCGTATTTCAGTATGGCGGACAGGAAATTGTCGAGATAGTTTTCCGTCTGTCCGGCCAGGATCGACCGGTTGACGGTGCGTACATATTCTTTGTGGATGCGGGCCAGCTTTTCCATGTACCAGCTTTTCAGTTTATACAATTTCAGCACAGTGAAGCCGTGGTGGGCTTCTATGATAAAATTGGTGCAGATGGCTTCGATCTTCCTCATATCCGTGTAGTTCTGCTCGAGGAATTTCTTTACAATGAGCGGCGGGACGATCTGAAGCAGCGCGAATACGGTCAGCAGCACCGCCATAGGCAGACTTAGCCTTGCGATGAAGATAAAATAGGCGGTGATGCTTGCGAGACTGGCGCCCAATCCCGGCAGGTCCGAAACGAATTTACCGGTGGCGGCGTTAAAATCGTCATTCAGCCGTTCCTTGGACTGGCCGCTGTCGGAGGAATAGAGGGCGGACAGCGGATTGGAGAGAAATTGGCCGTACAGTTCCATTTTGCAGCGGTGGAGCGCCTGGGATTTCGCCCGTTCCAGCCAGATCCGGCAGACGCTTTCGCACAGTTTGAAGCAGATCAGCAGGACGGCCAGCCGCAGCCCGGCGGTAAGCACCCGTTCCGTCTGCCCCCCAGTCGCGGCGTTCACAATCTCGGACATCCCGTTCGCGGTGAGCAGATTGACCGGAATATTTGCGAGCTGGAGCAGCCAGACAACGGCGGCTATGTATTTTAAATGACGTTCAAAGGCCCTGAAACGGGGACCTGTGTGTTGTGATCTCATAATGTGTCCTCCCTGAAAGCGGATTGCGCGGCGTAGCGGTCCATGCGGATCATGCGCGGAATTTGCGGATATCCGGCGGCATATTTATCATAAAAGATACGCAGCGGGGAGGCAAGCGGGAGTTTATTTTAAAATAAAGTCCCTTTCCTACTACAATATATTTATGGTTGATATACCTAACAGCCAGTTAGGATATTACCCATCTTGTTGCTTAAGCTGTATAATGATGGGGCAATCGGTATAGCGGTTCCTTTCTTGGGCCGTTTTAAGAAGAGTGATAATATTTGCAGCTGCCGTGGCATAATCACGACTATTTTCACACGCCCTGAAATGTGGGTTTCCTGCATAAAAGCCGTATCATAATGAATCCGGGCGCAGTCCTTTTCTCAGATAGAAAACCCGCCGGGCCAGAACGCCGCAGCGGGTTTTGATTATTTTGAAATAATTTTTCGGATCGTGCATTCGGACAGACCGAACCGTTCGGCCAGCTCTTCTATGGAAACGTTTTCCGCGTAAGCGTCCCGGATTCGGCGGTTGCGCTGGGCGTAGTAATCTTTCGCGCCGCTCTTGCAGCCCCATCCGGTCTTCTCGTCCGCTTTGGGAATATAGAGAAGTCCCCCCTGAAAATAATTCTGAAGGCTCCGAAGCACTTCTTCGGGCAATACGACTGCCGCATTCTGATATTTCATCCCGTCCTCCTTAATGATTGAATCGAAACAGCTTCATCATTAAGAGCAGAATCAGCAGTGCATATAAAATTAATTACCCATGCAAAATCTTATATGCCTGCTTATTCTGCATGGTCGGCCGACTCAAACACCCCGTTTATTCTGCGCATGGTTCTCCTTTCCTGCCGCGTTCGCCGCCGCAATTGATGTCTATTAGTGCAAAAAGTTATCATAGACGCTTCCGCATCTGATATGGGAATTATATTAAAAATGGGGGACCTTGTCAATGGGATGGTGGTCACGTTTGGTTTCGAGAAGAAACGTTCTTGCTGTCAGCCACCGGCCGGTCATGTATATTCGTACATTTCACGCAGATATCTGTCCATTCAGGAGCTGGATTTCTTTACATTTGGGTGCTATAATGTTAAATATCCATCGAGGATCGTTGAAAGAGGAGGGTTCTGATGCCAGACGAGAGGAAACGCCATATAGAAGATAAATATACAGATCCTTTTGCTGAATATTTTATATCCGGGGAACCGGACAAGGCGGAAAAAGCCTACGCGTGGCAGACGGCGATCGGCCTGCAGGACGTGGATAAGCTGCAGCCCTCGGCGTATCTCCTGAATACGGCCAGGGATAACATTGAGGGCGGCATCAGTATGGAGGAAGCCCGGCTGCGCATTGAACGTTATTATGAGGAAAATAGGCGCAATCAGCCGGAGCGCACGGAGGAGGCGGACAAAGTTTCTGTCAGAATCGCGGAGCTTCTTTCTGAAAACGCGTTTGTATTTTCCCCGGTTCAGTATATCTCTATTCATAAGAGATTGTTTCAGGGAATTTATTCGCACGCCGGAAAGATACGCGATTACAATATTTCCAAGAAAGAATGGGTGCTTGACGGCGCGTCTGTGATGTACGGAGGCGCGGCGGAGCTGCGCGAAACTTTGGAATATGACTTCCGAACGGAGCGGGAATTTAGTTATGTGGATTTGTCGATGAGCGAGATCATTACGCATTTGGCCCGTTTCGTATCGCGTCTGTGGCAGATTCATATTTTCGGGGAGGGCAATATTCGCACAACGGCCGTGTTTTTTATCAAATATATTCGCTCGCTTGGGTTTCACGCAACGAACGACGTGTTTGCGAAAAACGCCTGGTATTTTCGCAATGCGCTTGTGAGAGCAAATTATTCGGATCTTAGCGCGGGGATCCATGAGGATCTGTCGTTTCTCGAGAAGTTCCTCCGGACTCTGCTCATGGGAGAATCCCACGAGCTTAAAAACAGATATCTTCATATCGCGTGGAAAGATCCGGCTGATTTCAACGAAAAACAACCTATTGAACAGCTCATTGAACAGCCTATTCGAAAAAACAGCCGGTTGGAGATCCTTGAAAATCAGGCGATATCATGGAAAACAAAAGCAAATATAAAAAGGCTGTATGAGGCGTTCGGCAGCGAAAAAATTTTTGGACGCGGAGATGTTACAGAAATATTGGGGATCACCGAGCGGCCCGCGACAACTCTGCTGAGCAGGATGTATGAGATGAAGCTCACGGAGCGCATCACAGGGGCCGGCAAGGGGAAGTACCGTTTTATCGCTTAGATTTGGGAAGCTTGCATTTATCTTTAAAGAAATAATCTTACGAAAGAAAAGGATGAGAGCCATGAAACAGGGACCGATCGTGGAAACGGACGTTCATGGACTGACTGCGGAGCAGGCGGTTCAGCAGATCGAGGGACTGATCCGGAAAGCGGATTCGGGAACGTACAGGATCCGGGTGATCCACGGGTATCATCGCGGCAATCAGATTCAGAGGGCCATTTACCGGGAACTGGGCGGCGGACTCAGCCCGAGAGTGCTGCGGATCGTCGGAGGCGACAATCCGGGCATCACGGAGCTGGTTCTCAGGGAATATTGAAGCGGGGGCATCCGGTTCATTTTATCACAGGATTCATACAGTTTTTATGACCGGCGCGTCCGCATGAAACGGCGCGCCGGTTTTCCTTTGTATGAACTGTATGGGGGTGAGGATTTTGGGGGAATCTGCGGTGATTTTGCGTCTGCGTAGTTTCGCCCCGCCATGCACTACATCCAACTGCCAGAAAATACCATGGTTTTTCAGCGTTTCAGCGTCCGCGCAGGATGTCCAGAACCTCCGGAAACGGCTGGAGGCTCCGCTCCAGGATTCCGTTCATTTGGGCGATGGCGATTCCGTAATTGACGATGGGCACGCCGGCATTGGCGGCCCGGCCGATGCGGTGCTGCATCTCTTTTTCGTTCAGCATGCAGCCGCCGCAGTGGACGACCAGCTTGTACGCGGACAGATCCTCCGGAAATTCACCGCCGGAGGTGAATGTGTAGACCGGTTTTGCCCCGCTGAAGCGTTCGATCCAGTGGGGGAGCTTGACGGTCCCGATGTCGCTGCACTGGCGGTGATGGGTGCAGCCCTCGGAGATCAGTACCCGGTCGCCGTCTTTTAAGCGGGAAAGCTGCGCCGCGCCCTCTGTCAGGCGGGGCAGGCTGCCTTTGTAGCGGGCGAAAAGGATCGAAAACGAGGTCAGGGGTACATCGTCCGGCGTGTCCGCGGCTACTTTCTCGAATGCCTGAGAATCGGTGACGACGATCTTCGGCTTCCGGGACAATGCGGACAGCGTCGCGGACAGTTCCTCCGGCTGGCAGGAGATGAACGAGCAGTGGATGTCCAGAAGCTCCCGCATGGTCTGCTGTTGGGGCAGGATCAGGCGGCCTTTGGGGGCGGCTTCGTCCACCGGGATCACCAGCACTGCGATGTCGCCGGGTTCCAAAAGATCCGCAATGATATATTTGTCTTTTTTCGCGGTCTGGGCGAACGCGCCGATCCGCTCTTTCAGCTCCGTAACGCCCTGGCGGGTGGCGGCGCTGACGTAGATTTCATTATTTTTTAAGGCGGGACGCGCGGGCTGAGCGGATGCGCCCGTCAGCGGAATGGCGTCCCCGGTCCTATGACCGAACGGTCCGCCGGAAGCCTGCGCAGCGGTTTGTGGTGCGGATCCGTTTTCCGCCGTGCCGGTTCCCGGAAGCAGATCCGCCTTATTATAAGCGATCAGATAAGGCAGTTTTTTCTCCTCAAACAGAGCAATCAGTTCCTCGTCCGCTTCCGTGCGCCCTCGCACCGCGTCGACGACCAGGACCGCAATGTCGGTCTGCGCCAGGATCTGGCGCGCTTTGCGGACGCGCTGGGCCCCCAGTTCGCCCTCGTCGTCCAGTCCCGGGGTGTCGATGATTAGCACCGGGCCCAGAGGAAGCAGTTCCATGGATTTCTTCACCGGATCGGTGGTGGTGCCCTTGACCTCAGAGACGACGGACAGTTCCTGGCCGGTCACCGCATTAACCAGGCTGGATTTACCGGCGTTGCGGACGCCGAAGAAGCCAATGTGCAGGCGTTCGGCGGAAACGGTTTCATTGAGTCCCATTGTAAAGCCTCCTCATCAGAACCGGAAATCTCTCCGGTTGGAATTTTTGATGTTTTGGATATCTTTTGTGACGATCCGGCCGTTTTGGCACAGGCGCTCAGTCATCGCCCAGAACCTCGGAAAACGCGGTCTTTACGCTGATGCCGTTCAGGTTGCCCAGCTTCCCGGCCAGCGCAGAGATCGTGTCCTGGGGCGCGTCGATGGCGACGCTGATGATATTGATGCCGCGGTGGCGGTAGGGGATGCCCATGCGGCCGATGATGTAATCGCCGTAATCATGCAGGATCCCGTTGAGCTTTTCTACGGTTTCGCCGTTCTTGACGATGATGCTCATGACTGCTACTCGTGTTTTCATGATAATTCCTCCGTTGTGAAATGAGAACCGGCTGCCGCCCGACGGAAAAAGATATTCCGACGGGGACCGCCCCGCGGACCGGAACCGGCACGCCGGACGTTTGGGCAGAGGACGCGGCGGCGTTTGCCGGCAGGCGTGGCGCAGCTTGGCGATCCTCGGCGGCGTTTGGTATATGGACGTAAAAAAACCGCACCCAAACGGTACGGCTCAATATACAAAGGGAAGTAACGAAACAAAAACCGCGAAAAAACCGCCGCCGTCTTGCTGTACGCCGTACCTTTCACGCAGACCGCACGTCTTTATGTCAGGCAACGGACTCATTATACAATACTTTCGCCGCGAACGCAATAGGAGAGAAATCACAAAATATACAGTGACAAACCGGGTCTGTCTGTGCTAGACTGAAAGGAAGCGGCGGGCCGGAAAGGGCGCGCGGAAAACATATTTTTCAAAGAAAGGAATGAATATAAATGAAGCGATTGGCGATTTTTCTGGCGGATGGTTTTGAGGAGATCGAGGGATTAACGGTGGTGGATCTCTGCCGCAGGGCGGGACTGGACATCACGATGGTGTCGATCGGGGAGACGGTCACGGTGAATGGTTCGCATGGAATCGTGGTGACGGCGGACCGGACGCTGGCGGATCTGGATTTTGAATCGGTGGAGATGCTGATCCTGCCGGGCGGCAAGGCGGGGACGGTCAATCTGGAGAACTGCGCTCCGCTGATGGAGCAGATCGACCGGTTTTATCAGGCCGGGAAATATGTGGCGGCGATC
The DNA here is from genome assembly GCA_947628025.1 of uncultured Lachnospiraceae bacterium. GTDB lineage: Bacteria > Bacillota > Clostridia > Lachnospirales > Lachnospiraceae > UBA3402. Next base: position 17,210 of record CANQYH010000011.1, read on the forward strand.
TGCGCGGCTCCCAGCATCCTGGCCCATCGCGGCATCCTGAAAGGGCGCAGGGCCTGCTGCTATCCGACGTTCGAGGCGCATCTGACGGCAGGCGGGGCTGAGGTGACGCGCGAACCGGCGGTCCGGTCGGACACTGTGATCACCGGCCGGGGTATGGGATGTTCCGTCCCGTTCGGGCTGGCGGTCGTCGCGGCCTGCTGCGGGCAGGAGAAAGCGGACGCGATCGCGGAACAGATCGTATATGGATGATACGGCGGCGGAAATATGTATTTATTTTCGTGAAAAACGCATATTTTTACAAAATTCGATTGCAGGCCAACCCGGCGAAGCGCTTAAAGCTGAACCATAAGGGCAAATTGCCGAAAACGCGGACGCGGACCTGATCCTGGCGGACGCGGCGCTGTGCGTAGGTATGGCGCAGGGCATCATCCTCCTCCTGGGCGGCGCTGACGATGCCGATCATGGCCCCGCTGGCGGATCTGGTCGGCGTGGAGCGTCAGGTGGCGGTGCTGGCTTATCAGCTGGGCGACGCGTTCACCAACTTCATCGTGCCGACTTCCGGGCGCCTGCTGGGCGCTCTGGCTGCTGCCAAGCTGGATTGGGGCAATTGGGCGAAGTTCCAGATCAAGTTCCAGGGCGTGCTGGTTGTGTTCGCCAGCACCGCTGTAGTGCTGGCGGTTGTGATCGGACTGGCATAAGAAACGACGGTCTGAAAAACAGGAGAGTTCAGAAAACGATGGATCCAGGCCTGGTCCCGCAAGGACCGGCCTGGATAATTTTTATGGAAGCCCTCTTATTTGATACTTTTACGACGCTGCCCATTGTACCACGATATGGGGGAAATCATCAGGAAAATGGGCTTGGGGATGTATTTTCTCATATGCAGCCGGGCCTTTCCCGGAGCGTTCTTCGGGAACCCCGGGACGCGAAAAATCTTGCGCCGGCGCCGGATAAGTGGTATACTGCTGATAATTTGAGTACGCGGAGGAGTTTTCATATATGGAGCCAAGAAGCCGGAAAAGATTGTCGAAAGACTGCCAATATGGTTTATATGCAGGCGTCGCCGTCTGTCTGATACTAAGTGATTTCGTGCGTTCCTGCGCAGGCGATTCGGCTCTGCTGTCGGGCTTCTGCCTGTTTGCGGATCTTTTTTGTATACCGCTTTTAATGCTTTTATTCGGAATGTACGCCAGGACGATCATCCACGACCGGAAGAACATTGTAAAAGGCGCCGCCAGCATGTTTTGTTACTATTTACTTCTCAAGTTTGCCATGGAGCTGATCCGCTTTGGCTTCGAGCAAAGAATTGTGATTTCCGTGTTTTCAGACAGCGGCGCTTCGTGGATCTTTTTGGCCTGGGGAGCGTATCTCTGCCTGACGGGACTTTTGCAGGGACGGCAGAAAACACAGATGTTCATAGCCGCCCTGCTGGCGTCGCTGATCTGTACGTCTGTTTTGTCGCTGGAAAGGTTCCCCGCCGCGCTGAAGCTGATGATATACCTGCCGTATTTTCTGCTGGGCCAGGCGCTGGGCGCTGCGCGGTTCCGGGAGATGGCTGCCCGGAAATGGGTCCGGGCGTTATGCGGCCTGTTTTTGCTGGCCGTTCTGGGCCTGATCGTCGGGGGCCATTCTTCGCAGATTTATGAAACGCTGCAGTCGCTTCCGGGAAACGGGCTCCATAAGGCGTCGGGAACCGCGAGCAGCTGCCTTTTCTGGTTCCTGGCCTATTTGCTGCGCCTGTCCATAGCCGCGGCCATATTGGCGCTGACGATTCGGGTGCGGATCCGGTTTCTTGATTCGGCCGGCAGACGGTTCGTTTCCATATATTTCTGGTACTGCTTATTATCGGATATCCTGAACCGTCTGGACATGTTTGGCAAATTTACGCAGCGGTTAGGGGAAAGCGCGGCCGGCCGGGCGGCCTGGATCTTCTTTGGCCTGGCCTGCGCCGTGATCCTTTCGTGCGCGTTCCTGGAAGCGCTGTTATCCCGGGTCATGAGCGGGATCTACAGGCTGTGGGAGATCCTGACCTCGGGCGAGTGGAGCACGAAAGAATATCTCGCGGCGTATACGTTTTTCTTCTTCATCACGTTTTTGATGATATGGAGTCCGTTTTTGACGGAAAAGAAAGTCTTTATCTGGTTCGGGGACGGATGTTTCCAGCATTACGCCTGGATGGTTTATCTGGGGCGGGTGATCCGAAAAACGATATACGGCTTTCTCCATGGTCAATTTGAGCTGCCGATGTTCGAACTCACGGCGGGACTTGGCGACGATATCATCGGAATGTTGGGGACGAATGGGGCGATGGATCCGCTGCTCATACTTTCTGCGGCCGTTCCCGTACGATACAGCGAATATCTCTATGCGTTCCTGATCATTCTGCGTCTGTATCTGGCAGGTTTGTGCTTTGCGTTTTTATGTTCTTATTTTAAGAAAAAGAAGCAGCATATTTTGATCGGCAGCATCGTCTATTGCTTTTGCGGTTACGCGATCTACTGTTCTATGCGGCACCCGTACTTTGTGAATCCCATGATCCTGCTGCCGCTGCTGATCGTTGGCCTGGATAAGATCCTGAACGCGAAAAAGCCGTTTCTGTTTATTTTTTCAGTCTTTTACGCGGGACTATGCGGATTCTATCATATGTATATGCTTTCGATCCTGCTGTTTTTGTATGGGGTCGTCCGCTCGTTTGATCTGAATCTGCTGAAAAAGCCGGTTCGTTTTCTGCGGCTGTTTTGGAGGGCTATTTACAGCTATTGCCTGGGACTGGGAATGTCGGCCATCGTTTTCCTGCCGATGGTTGCGGAATTTCTGAGCGCCAGGCGGGCGGGATTTTCCCACTATTACGGCTCCTATTCCTGGGATTTTTACCGGACGATGCTTTTAACGTTCATTGCGCCGCCGTCGGAGTGGGACTATATGTCGTTTGCGGCGATCGTTTTGCTGGCGCTCATTTTGCTGTTCTTCTCGAGGAAGCGGCGCGCGTTGAAAACGTTGGTAGTGATCTCTCTGGCGATCTATTTTTCCAGCATAGGCGGACTGGTGATGAATGGTTTCCAATATACCTCCAACCGCTGGACGTTCGCCCTTTCCCTAGTCATGGCCTGCGTGGTCGTAGAGATGCTGCCCGAACTTATGAGCATGTCCTCCGGACAAAAATTATGCGGGCTCGCCCTGCTCTGCGGGTACTTATGGGCGGCGTTTTCCACAAGAGCGGCCCGCGGGAGTTATATTTTGGTAGGACTCTGTTTCCTGGCGATCACCCTGTTCGTCATGACGACTTCTCTTTGGGAAAATCTGCTTCCGGCCGCGAAAGAAGCGGGAGCCGTCCCGGGCAAACGCAGGGATTATCAGTTCGTCGCCTGCCTGCTGCTGGTAGCCGTGAATTGCGGGGCCAATGGTTTTTGCCGGTTCGCTACCGACCAGGCGGGATACGCCAGGGAGTTTCGCAGTCTCGGCACAGAAGTGTCCGGTATCTTAAACTCCATAGGCAGCGACGCCAGAGATTGTCTGGATCTTTCGGGGGGGCGGATCGACAGTACGCAGTTTGAGCTTAACGCGACGCTTTCCGCGCAGGTCCCGGGGATGCTGACCTACAGCTCGACGGCGAACGGGGACATGCTGCAGTATTGGTATAAAACGGAAAACAGCGGCCACGAAGCGCTGCATTTGATGCGTTCTACCGGCCAGAGAACGATCGCGGAAACATTGCTGTCTCAAAAATATCAGATAGAGTCGCCCAACCGGGAAGCGTATTTGCCTTACGGATACACGCCGTACCTGACGACTCCCAAAGGGAACCAGGTCTATCTGAACCAATACGCGCTGCCGTGGGGTTATACGTATGATAGGGCGGTATCTTATGAGGAAATAGAGCCGCTTAATGGAGTTCAGACGCAGGAAGCGATGCTGCAGGCGGTTGCGATTGAAACGCTGCCGGGCGGCAATGAACCGGATGAGCTTCATTTTGACAGTTACGAAGTGCCGTTTGAGGCGGAATACGCGAATTGCCAGTGGGAGGACGGGACGCTGACCGTATCGGAGGCCGGCGCGACGATCACCCTGCGGTTTGCGATGCCGGGACAGGTGGAGGAATATGTGCGGTTGGCCGGGTTTGACGCCAACGATTCCGGATTAACGAGTTTTTGGGTCAATGCGGCGAGCGGCAGCGTGAACCGGTCGGCCTGCGTCACGTCGGATCTGTATACCTGGTATTACGGGAAAGAGAATTATCTGATCAACCTTGGCTACAGCGAGGAAGAAAGGGACGTCTGCACGATCACGTTCCCGGCCGCAGGGACGTTCAAGCTGAAAAATATCGAAGTGTACGCGCTGCCGATGGCCCAGTATCCGGAGAAAGTCGAGGCGCTGCGTTCTGAGCCGCTTGAGAATATTCAAATGTCCGCGAACCGTATATCCGGTACGGTGGATCTTTCCGGGGACAAATATCTGTGCGTGAGCTTTCCGTACAGCAAAGGCTGGTCGGCGAAAGTGGACGGCGAAAAAACGGAAGTCCTGCGCGGAAATTATATGTTTTTGACGATTCCGCTGAAAGCGGGACATCACGAGGTCGAGTTTTCCTACTGCTCGCCGGGGCTGCGGCTGGGGCTCGCGATCGCGGCGGTCTGCGCCTGCATAGTCCTGCTGCTGCGCTTTACCGTATACCGGCGAAAAGAGAGATGAAGCACATTTTTTGGATGGCTCTTGACATTTCCAAAAATAATGCTACAATGGCTTTAAACCGATGAAGAGGAAGTTGCGCTTTTAAACGGTCTCCAGAGAGTCCGGGCAGGTGGGAGCCGGGCGGTGTCAGTAAAAGCGAGTGGGCCTCCGAGGGCGAGGTGAACGACGCGGGGAGCGCGAAGAAGTCCCGCGGCCAGTAGCCAAGACGCGCAGCCGGCGTTATCGGGCAGAGAGGTGACGGCCTCTTGAGAGAGCGGGCATATTTTATATGTCAATAAAGGTGGTACCGCAGGTTTGCAGCCTGTCCTTGAAGAGATTCAGGGATGGGCTTTTTATTTTTCCGAAAGCGCGTGCAGAGACGCGTATTGAGAGAAATCCATCAAACAAAGAAAGCGAGGCCCCGCATGAATGGAGAATTTACATTATATGACCTGAAAGTAGAAGTCGTCGCGACGGAGCGGCCGATGGTATGCAGCCACAAGGCCGGAGATTATTTTCTGGTGGAGGGGGAGAACCTGGTATTTCCCCAGACTCATTCGTTCTCCATGTACGCGCTGGCCGCGCTCCTGCCGCTGCTCCCAGCCAAACAGCGGCCGCTCCGGGAGCAGGACTGGATGCTTTCGGACAGTCTGATTGCCTGCCCCGACCCCAACTGCGGGGCGAAATTCCGGATCACGCGGATCCGCAAACGGACGTTACATCACGGGGACTGCACCGTAGTTCCCGTTTATAAGGAGGAGAACAACGATGATTGACAAGATTATATCATCCAGGATCACGCTGGACAATGGCTACAGTTTCAGCAGGGTGATCAACGGCTGCTGGCAGCTGTCGGCGGAGCATTGCCTGAAGGGGCAGCTGGACATCGGGGACGCGATCAAGGCGTTCCACATGCTGCGGGAACGGGGGCTGACGACCTTTGACTGCGCGGATATCTACACCGGCGTCGAGGAGATCCTAGGACAATTCGTGCAGGAACTGCGGGCGACGGGCAATTATTCCCACGATATGATCCAGATCCACACTAAATTCGTGCCGGACCTGAACATCCTGGACCAGGTGGATTTCGCCTACACGGAAAAAAGTGGTGGACCGGAGCCTGATGCGTATGCACAGGGACTGCCTGGATCTGGTGCAGTTCCACTGGTGGGACTATGACGTGCCGGGGATGATGGAAACCGCGTTCGACCTGGTGAAGCTGAAAGAAAAGGGCAAGATCCGCAATATCTCCATGTGCAATTTCGATACGCCCCATCTGAAAATGATGGTCGACGCCGGGATCCAGCCGGTGTCCAACCAGACCCAGTATTCCGTTTTCGACCGGCGGCCGGAGAAAGCGCTGCTGCAGTACTCCCGGGAACACGACGTATACAGCTTCTGCTACGGCGCGCTGTCCGGCGGTTTCCTGGCGGAGCGGTGGATCGGCGAAGCGGGAGGACTTTGAGCCGGAGACC
>CANQYH010000012.1 GCA_947628025.1 uncultured Lachnospiraceae bacterium
GTGCGGCGGCGGCGACCCGCGGGGACGTGACGGTGCGCAATGTGATCCCGAAGCATCTGGAGTCCATCTCCGCGAAGCTGAAAGAGATCGGCTGCGAGGTGGTGGAGTTTGACGACGCGGTGCGCGTGGTGGGCAAGTCCCGGCAGAACCGCACGAACATCAACACCCAGCCCTATCCCGGATTTCCGACGGACATGCAGCCGCAGATGACGGTGGCGCTGGCGCTGGCGGAGGGGACCAGCATCGTGACGGAGAGCATTTTTGAGAACCGGTTCAAATATGTGGACGAGCTGGCACGCATGGGCGGTACGATCAAAGTCGAGGGCAACGTGGCGATCATCAGCGGCGTCGAGCATTTTTCGGGCGCGCAGGTGAACGCCCCGGATCTGCGGGCCGGCGCGGCGCTGGTCATCGCGGGCTTGGCGGCGGACGGCTATACAGTCGTGGACGATATCGAATACATACAGCGCGGCTACGAGAGCTTCGAGAAGAAACTGGCGGGTCTGGGGGCCATGATCGAGAAAGTAGATTCCGAGAAAGAGGCCAGGAAATTCGCGCTGCGGGCCGGCTGAGATTTTTTAGGAGAAAGAAAAGGGTGCAAGCTGCGGCTGCGGCCGGGTTTTGCGCCCTTATTTATTTTAGGAAAATGCGGAGCGGTTTTACCGTACGGCATTGTTTATTTCAGGAGGACCAGACCATATGAGCGGCGGCGTTTATGATGACAAACAGGCTATCCGCAATGTGATCCTTTCCAGCCAGTATCTGGACAAAAGGAGTTCGAAAAGCATTGAAGAGATTGTTTCGGACCTGTGCGGCCTGCAGTACGACCCGAATCCCACGATCCATTTGAACCATTATATGATGCTTTGGAACCGGAAAAAGGACTTTGCGGTCGGGGATCTGGACGCGGCGTACAAGGAGTTTACGATCACGGAGGCGTACGCGTTCAAGCGAAATATGTTTTTCGTCCCGACGAGCGAATTTGCGGTCTACCGCGCCGCGTTAAAGGATGTCGTAAGGTGGGGCGCTTCGGATGAAAGCTACCTGGCGGCGGCGAACCGTCCGGAGGATCTGGCCGCGGAGGCGGAATTAAGGGAGGGTCTGAAAGGCCAGCCGGGCATGACCGTCAGCCAGATCTGGAAGCATCTGCATTTGTCCGATGAATGGGACGCGTACGTAAAAGGAAGAAGAGCGGGCGACCGGAGCCTGGATCTGCCCATATTCCGCGCGTTTTACAGGCTGAAGCGAAAAACGGATCTGGTAACCTGTGGCCGGAACCCGGGGACGTTTCGGGAGCCGCTTTATATCCTGAAAGAAAATATAGGCCTGGAGGAATGGCCGAACTCCGGTATCGATAAAGACAGCGCCAGGGCCAATCTCATCGAAAAGCTGATCGCTTCGTTCGGAGTGACCTATCCCGTGCATATTTCACATATCACGGGGATCCCGACCGTGGAGGTTACGCCGTTTTTTGCGAAACTGGAGCAGGAGGGGAAAATATTGCCGGTGAAAACGGGCAAAAAGACCTGCTACGTCCACTCGTCCAAAATGGAGCTGCTGGACCAGCACGCGGAATCGGACGACGCCGAAGTCCGGCTCATTTCCCCGATGGATGTTCTGGTGCGGGACCAGACGTGGCTGAAAACCTTTTTTGACTATTCCTATACGTTTGAATATTTCAAGAAAAAAGGAATGAAATGGCCGCTGTCGATCCTGGTGGGGAACCGGTTCGTGGGGTATTTTGACTGCAAGATGGAATGGCGGACCAAACGGTTCATCATAAAAGAGAAAAGCATATTCGATTCCGCTTTTGAGGGTCACAAAGGGATCGAACAGGCGCTGCAGGATCTGGCCGCGTTCCACGGGGCGGAGGAGATCGTCGAAAAGAGCCGGTCCTGAGCCGGACGCGCAGGAGCGGTGCTCCCGGTCTTTCCGAGCGTCTGGCTTGTCCTGAAAAAATGCGGAAACGGCTTGACAAGACCGGCCGTATTGCGTAGAATAGACTTTGCTGCAATTGAATAGAAAAGTGCGTATATCCCTTATTCAGAGTGATGGAGATACAAAGGATCTGTGAAGTCACGGCAACCCCGTTCACACGCTGCTACGGCGGCGGGGATGGGCGGAAGGTGCCAACCTGAGCGAGTAATCGAACAATAAGAGGATTTGATGGCAAAGTATCAAGTCCGCGGCTCGCTGCTACGGACTTTTCTTTTTGCCCGGGACGCGGCCGGCTCTTGGAGCGAGGCGTCCGGCGGCCCGGGCGGTTCCGGTTGATTCAAAGGAGGAGTGTAAGTACCATGGAGAAACGATTGTTTACGTCCGAGTCCGTTACCGAGGGACATCCGGACAAAATGTGCGACCAGATATCGGACGCGATCCTGGACGCCTTGCTGGAGCAGGACCCCATGAGCCGGGTGGCCTGTGAGACTGCGGTCACGACGGGCCTGGTGCTGGTCATGGGCGAGATCACGACCAAGGCCTACGTGGATATCCAGAGGATCGTCCGCGAGACGGTCCGCGAGATCGGCTACGACCGGGCGAAATACGGATTCGACTGCGATACCTGCGGCGTGATCACCGCCATCGACGAACAGTCGGCGGATATCGCGCTGGGCGTGGACTGCGCGCTGGAAGTGAAAGAGAGCGTGGACGGAGAGGATCTTGCGGCGGAGCCACGGACAGGCCGGGCGGAGAGCGCGGACCGGGAGAATGTTGCGGCGGAGACACGGACAGGCCGGACGGAGAACGTGGACCGGGAGAATGTTGCGGCGGAGACACGGACAGGCCGGACGGCCGGACAGGCCATGAGCGATGCCCAGATCGACGCCATCGGCGCGGGAGACCAGGGCATGATGTTCGGTTACGCCACTAACGAGACGGAGGAATATATGCCGTACCCGATCGCCCTGGCGCATAAGCTGGCACGGCGGCTGTCCCAGGTGCGCAAGGACGGCACGCTGCCTTATCTGCGGCCTGACGGCAAGACCCAGGTGACGGTGGAATACGACGAGAACGGCAAACCGTTCCGGCTGGAAGCGGTGGTTCTGTCCACGCAGCACGACGAGGCGGTCTCCCAGGAGCAGATTCATCAGGATATTAGGAAATATGTCTTTGACGCGGTCCTGCCGCAGGAGATGGTGGACGAACATACGAAATTCTTTATCAATCCCACGGGGCGCTTTGTCATCGGCGGCCCCCACGGCGACAGCGGTCTAACCGGGCGCAAGATCATCGTGGACACCTACGGCGGCTACGCCCGTCACGGCGGCGGCGCATTTTCCGGCAAGGACTGCACGAAAGTAGACCGTTCCGCGGCATATGCGGCCCGCTATGTGGCGAAAAACATCGTGGCGGCGGGACTGGCGGACCGCTGCGAGGTCCAGCTTTCCTACGCCATCGGCGTGGCGCATCCCACCTCGATCGGTGTGGACACGTTCGGCACCGGCAGGCTCAGCGATGAGCGGCTGGTGGAGATCGTCCGTGAGAATTTCGATCTGCGGCCGGCGGGCATTATCCAGATGCTGGACCTGCGCAGGCCCATCTATAAACAGACCGCAGCTTACGGGCATTTCGGGCGCAACGATCTGGATCTGCCCTGGGAGAAAGTGGACAGGGTGGAGACGCTGAGAAAATACAGGTAGGCTGAGGGGACTTACCCTGCCCGTCTCCCTGTCCGTGCGGTGCGGACAGGCATTCTCCCGGGCGCAGAGACGGAGAGATCGGGACGCCTGCTGACAGAACATAAACGATCGGTCATGATTTGTGGGAGGAATTATTATGAGCAGCACCGGAGCTATCATTTTGGGAATTATATGGATTCTTCTGTCGCCATTATGGTTTTGGGCAGGGAATACGGCAGTGGGCATCCTATGGCTGTGCGCAGGAATTGCGGAACTGGCCGTCGCGTTGATAAGACGCAATAAAGAAAAGAAAAACAAGTAAATGACCGCTCGTCATGCAGCTTCGCTAAAGTGAATGGGTATGTGGTTAGAAGAGAAACCGGCGGCCGGACATTTGCGGAGGAAACCATAATGAAACAATATATCGTGGACGCATTTACGAATAAACCGTTTGCGGGCAATCCGGCGGCTGTCTGTGTTATGGAAAGCTGGCCGTCCGAAAGCTCTATGATGAAGCTGGCGATGGAAAACAATCTGTCGGAAACTGCTTTTATTGTGAAGGAAGAAAAGGGCTATCATCTGCGCTGGTTTACGCCGGGAACGGAAGTTGAGCTATGCGGTCATGCGACGCTGGCGTCATCGTTTGTGATCCTCAACTTCTATGAGCCGGACAGCAGCGAAGTAAAATTCAATACGCTCAGCGGCGAGTTGACGGTTCGGCGTAATGGAAACCTGTATGAAATGAATTTCCCGACTTATGAGCTGAAAGAAATTCCGGTTACGGAAGCGATGGAAAGGGCGTTTGGGGTGCGTCCGGCCAAAGCGGTACTTGGACTGGATCTGGTCTGCGTGTTTGATTCTGAAGATACCGTTAGAAATATGGTTCCGGATCAGCAGCTTTTGACAGGTCTTGAGGGCCGAATTCAGAACGCCACGGCACGCGGAACCGAAACCGACTGTGTGTCCCGCAGCTTCTGCCCGAAGCTGAGCATCGCGGAGGATCCTGTCTGCGGTTCCGCGCACTGCCAGATAGCCGCTTTCTGGTCAAAACAGCTGAATAAAGAGGAAATTTATGCTTATCAGGCATCGAGGCGCGGCGGCTATCTGCACTGCAGAATGGAAGAGAACGGCCGGATTACCATTAGCGGAGAAGCTGCCCTGGCAGCGGTCTCTGAAATAGTTGCCGAGCTGTAGCTTCCGGCTGGCGGCAGCGGCACGGAAACCCTCATTTGTAAGGAGGCCGTCCATATGGGAGAAGATCTTACTCAGATCAAGCAGGATACGATGATGTTTTTTGACGGACATCCGGAAGTTTACCCGATATACGAGTCTTTTGAAAACAGGCTTCTTTATATGTATCCGCAGACCAGGATAAAAGTCCAGAAGACGCAGATCACCTTTTTTAACCGGCATGTTTTTGCGTGTGTTTCCTTTATGCGGCCTAAAAAGAGATCCGAGCTTCCCGTATCTTATTTTGTACTTACCTTAGGACTGTCCTATCCGCTGGAATCGGAGCGGGCTGCAGCAAAAACGGAACCATACCCTGGGCGGTGGACGACGCATATCGTTATTTCTGCCGCGTCCGATCTCGACCCGGAATTATTTGACTGGGTAAAACAAGCATACGGGTTTGCAGAATGTAAGTGAAACGATAGCTTTCGGCTTTCAGAACAGATAATGCAGAAGAGAGACGGTCCAGATGATGATTGGAGAGTCTCTCTTTTTATGCTTTCATGGACGGGCGTCCGGCCTGGAATGTATGGAAATACGTAGTGGGTGTAGTGGGTCGGCGGTCAACAGAAAGAACGCGGCTTCCTGAAGAGGGTGCCAGATCTGCTGCGGCCCGGTCGTGTGGATTCCGTTTTTTGGCGGCATCAGGTCAGAACCGTGCAGACCAGATTGGTCAGGGCGCACAGCACTATCCCGAGCAGCGTGGGCAGGGCCATGGCGGCGGCGGTCCAGCGCCAGCTGCCGGTCTCCTTGCGGATGGTCAGGCAGGTGGTGGAGCAGGGCCAGTGGAACAGGCAGAAGATCATCATGCACAGCATGGTCTTTGCGGTCCAGCCGTGAGCCGTCAGCAGGGAAAACAGGGTCGTAGTACCGGTCATTTCCACCAGAGCGCCGGTTTCCAAGTAGGTCATCAGAATGATGGGCAGCACGATCTCGTTGGCGGGAAAACCCAGGAGAAACGCGGTCAGGATGACGCCGTCCAGTCCCATGAGGCGTCCCAGGGGATCCAGCGCTCCAGTTAGACTGAGCAGCAGGCTTTGGCCGCCCAGGTGTGTGTTGGCCAGCAGCCAGATGAGCGCCCCGGCGGGGGCGGCGACGGCAGCGGCGCGGCCCAGCACGAACAGCGTGCGGTCAAAGATGGAGCGGACGATGACCCGGCCGATCTGGGGGCGGCGGTAGGGCGGCAGCTCCAGCGTGAAGGAGGAGGGGACGCCTTTCAGCAGCGTGTGGGACAGGAGCCAGGAGCAGGCCAGCGTCGCCGCCACGCCCAACAGGATTAGTGCGGTCAGCATCAGCGCGGAGGCTAGGGAGGTCAGCAGCGGGCTGGATCCGCCGGAGATAGCGGTCCGGGCGGCCGCCGCGATCCCCGGCTCTCCGGCTGCTGCCGCGCCGCCTCCCGCCCACAGTCCGCCCGCCATGAAAAACAGCGTGATCAGCGTGACCAGCGTCGGGAAGCGGCCGTTGCAGGGGATCAGGGCATTGGTCAGGATCGCGATCATCCGCTCCCTGGGGGAATCGATGATCCGGCAGCCGACGACGCCCGCTGCGTTGCAGCCCAATCCCATGGCCATGGTCAGGCATTGCTTTCCGCAGGCCCGGCAGCGCATAAACGCCCGGTCCATGTTGAAAGCGACCCGCGGCAGATAGCCCAGGTCCTCCAGCAGCGTGAACAGTGGAAAAAAGATCGCCATGGGCGGGAGCATGACGCTGACGACCCAGGCCAGGACCCGGTAAGCGCCGTGAACCAGGAGTCCGGTCAGGAAATCCGATGCGCCGAGCCAGGTCAGAGCCGCGGCGAGCCGGTCTTCCAGGGAGAACAGCAGCTTCCACAGCAGTTCGGAGGGGATGTTGGCCCCGGCCATGGTCAGCCAGAAAACGCCCAGAAGCAGCAGGATCATCAGCAGGCTTCCCGTAAAGCGGCCGGTGACGATGCGGTCCAGGATCTCTTCCCGGCGGCGGTAATTGATATTGGTGTAGCGCACCGTTTCGCGGGCCAGCTGCTTCGGGGAAAAATCCAGGCAGTCGTAGCAGCAGGCTGTCCCGACGGATTCGCAGACCGCCTGCTTTAGTGCCTCCAGATCCTCCGGACGGCGGGCGCAGCAGGGCAGGACCGGGAACTGCAGCACATCCTGCAGCAGTCCGAAGTCGATGACGATCCCCTTTTTCCTGGCTTCGTCGCAGAGGTTGACGCAGAGGATCAGCGGCGTGCCGCGGTCGCGGACCGAATCCAGTTTCAGGATCTGCTTTAATAAGTACAGCCCGCGTTCCAGGCAGGTGGCGTCGCAGACGGCGATGATGACGCCGGCGTGTCCCTGGCTCAGAAAATCCCGGGTCACTTCTTCTTCCCGCGAATGGGCGTCGAGGGAATAAGTGCCCGGCAGGTCTACGAGAAGAAAATCCTGTTCCCCGTACCTGCATTGTCCTGCGGCGGGAGCCACAGTGACGCCGGACCAGTTGCCGGTATGCTGCCGCAGCCCGGTCAGGCCGTTGAAGATCGTGCTCTTGCCTACGTTGGGGTTGCCCGCCAGGGCTGCGGTAAACGGTCTATGTTCCATGGATGCCTCCATGACAGAAATTCAGCCTTAGAATTACTCTATGAAAATGCGGAATAGTGGGTGCCTGGGTATTTTATTTTTCAAAAAAATGTGCTATACTCCTAATATGTGAGCGAAATGTCTGCGGAAGCGGCGCGAACGGACGGCGTATCTGCAGGCTTTCTCGCGGCAGATGGAAACGAGACTGGCTCAGCGCCGCGGGCGTCTGACAGGTATGCAACAGAGATTCAGGAGGTAATCGGATTATGAGATACATCAAATATATGCTGGCGGTCTTGGCAGTGTGCTTCTGCCTTTCCTTTATGGCGCTTCCGGCCCAGCCTGTGCACGCGTCGGGCACGCAGACCGCGGAGGAGACGGCGGCCGAGGAGGATGAAGAGACTTTCTTCTTCATCATGATGGGCGGCGCGCTGCTGATCATCATCGTGGCGGTGGTGACGGCCGTTTCCACGGTTTCCAGCTCCATCGCGGTGGCCGCGAACATGGACGTGGACGGCGAGTGAGAAAGAGGCCGTATCCCGGACGATGAACCGGGCGGCGAGTTTAACAAATATATTTTGTTTTTTTGTCAGAGAGCAATATCTGGCGCATGGACCGCAGGACCCGTGCGCCAGATATTTATTTTGCGCCGGTCCGCACGAAGATCTCCCGGCTGTTCTGCTCCCGCAGCCCGATGACGGCGCTGCGCACCAGGTAGGCTTTCATGCCGCCCGGCCGCCCTTTCAGCACGCAGGAAACTTCTTCATCAGGCACGAAGCCCAGATCCGCCAGCCGCGCGGCCATGCCGGCGGTACCGGCGACCCAGACGACCCGGGCTGTTTCGCCTGTATCTATCTGACTCAATGGAATGACCATTGGTATCGCTCCGAAAACAGCATTATGATTATACTATGCGGCCGCGTCCCGCGGCGACACGGACGGCGCGGCTGCTGTTTTGGTACCGTAAAATCAGGGAATGATCACTGCGCTTTTAGAAAAAGGGCAAATAGATGTTGGATACATACGGGCGCAATTCCGAAAAATTTGACAGAACGATTACTAATAATATTGATGGAAAAAAACGGGTTCTCTTTTTCCTGCGTTTCAAAGAAGAACGCTGAAATAATAGACGGCCGTTTTAAAGAAGCAGAACTGTTAATAAAATTGTTGATAGTTCTGCTTTTACCTCAATGGTTCATTGATACTTTCAATTATTGACAGAATTGACAAAAAATATTGATAGTATATAATAAACATTGCGAAAGTTTTGACGGCATTGGCCAGGCAAAGGCTTTCGGAAGTGAATGAAACAGTTGAAATGGCAGGGAATCTTTCTCGGAAGAAAGAAAAAGAAAACAGGAGATGGTAAGGTATGAACGAGATACTGCACATGACGGTCAATGAAATGCCCCAGGTAACGTTCGATTGTTCCTGCGGCCGGCGGCATAGTTTCAGTGTTCATGATATGTCGATCCGCCGGGGGGCGATCGAGGATCTGCCAAAGATGGCCGCGCCTTTCAAAGGGGGAAAAATTCTGGTGGTCTTTGACCAGAATACTTATCGGGCGGCGGGAGAAAAAGCGGTCAGGCTGCTGAAAGAAAACGGATTCTGCATCAAGGAGCTGCTTTTCGACACAGGGAGCCATGTGCTGATCCCCGATGAGGCGACCCTGGGGCGGATTCTCCAGGAACAGGATTTGGATATGAGCCTGATGGTCGCGGTAGGTTCCGGCGTGATCAACGATTCCGTGAAGTTTGTGACTTCCCGGACGAAGCTGCCCTATATTATTGTTGCGACTGCGCCGTCCATGGACGGTTATGTGGCCGACTGTGCGCCGATCATTTCTCATGGCTACAAGTATTCGCCTCTGGCACAGCTCACTTACGGCCTGATCGGTGACACGGACATTTTAAGGACTGCGCCCCAGGACCTGATCCAGGCCGGTTTCGGCGATCTGGTCGGTAAGATCACGGCGCTGGCGGACTGGGATCTGGCGGCGAATACGGAACATGAGTACCAATGTGATACCTGCGTTCAGCTGGTCCGGCGCGCGATGGATAAGTGTTTTTCCAAAGCGGACGGGCTGAATGAGAGAGACCCGGAAGCTCTGGGCGCGCTTTTGGAGGGGCTGACGCTGACAGGCGTGGCGATGTCTCTGGTCAACGTATCGCGACCAGCGTCCGGGTCGGAGCATCTGTTGTCCCATTTCTGGGAGATGGATTACATCGCCAGGGGGCTGAACCCGAATCATCATGGCATCCAGGTGGGTGTGGCGACCCCTGTGATCGCCCGTTTCTATGAAGAACTGAAAGATGAGCTCCCGGAGGAGCTTTACGATGTATGTCCATCTCATACGAAGGTCGAGGATCTGCTGCGGCGCGGCGGTTCCCCGTGCAGTCCAAAAGAGATCGGCATCAGCCGCGAGCTTTTCCATGAGAGCCTGCTCAGAGGCTATATGGTGCGTCCGCGCCATACGGTTATGCGTTTTGCGATGCAGCGCGGCCGGCTGCCGGAGATTGCGGATAAGATTACGGAAGAATTGTATGGCTGAGAACCGGTACGGAATGTCGTGATACCGCTACCGCAGGACAGGACCGCTGGTATGAAAAAGGCAGCGTGTGTTTTTGGCAAATATAACGTATTTGAACGGCCCGGCTGGCGAATGTAAGGTTCAGCCGGGTTGTTTATGGGTTGGTTCAGAATATACAGAGATGAGGAAAATATAACAAATTTCCGGAAGAACTACCCGGCAATTAGTGAAATATATGGGGCCATATATTCAAAAAAGTTGAATAATTGTTGATTTTATAGTATAATGTCAAGCAGAAGTTAAAAACATAGTCTGTTTGAAGTGACAGGGGGGAGCGCATTTTGGCAGGCAAACGACCGACTTCCAGCGACGTAGCCAGACTCGCGGGGGTGTCACAGCCGACGGTATCCATGATCCTGAACCATTATGAAAATGCCCGCTTTTCGGAAGAAACGGTAAAAAAGGTTATGGATGCCTGTGAGAAATTGAACTATCAGATACCATGCGTCAGGCGGCAGAACGGAGACAGCGTGAAGAACAAACTGCTGATGACGATTTCTCCGACGTGGGAGAATCTGCATTATGTGCGTCTGCTGAACGCAGCCGTAGCCCAGGCGGAAGCCAAGGGTTATACGCTGGCGGCGTTTGCGAGCAACAGGGACAGTGCGCTGGAGAAGCAGTTCGTCGATACAGCGCTGGCAGCGGGTGCAGCGGGTGTGCTTTTCCTGTATAAGCCGATCAACCGCGCGGCGCTGGTACGGCTGACCAGCCAGATCCCGGTCGTGGTTGTGTGCGACAAGACAGAGATCAAAAACGCGAACATTGTTGTGATGGACAGCGAAAAGACGGGGATTTTGATCGGAGAACACCTGCTTTCTCTGGGCCATAAAAAGATTGCCTATATTTCAACGGAGCTTTCCGAGCGCTTCGTACCCCGCTGGCTGCGCCTGGAGGGGCTGAAAAAAGCGTTCCAGGATGCCCATGTCAGTCCGTATAATATTCGGGTCTGTACGCCTGAAAGTGAAAAAATGCCGGATACCATCCATGCGGGGGCTTATGAGACAGGGTTCTATCTCGGCGGGGCGGTTCTGGACCGCTATCCGGAAGTAACGGCTTTCGTGGGAGTGAACGACATGGTGGCGATGGGCGTTATGGACGTGCTGCTGGAGCGGAAGTATAAGATACCGAGAGATTATTCCGTCTGCGGATGCGATAATACGATCGTCTCCCGCTACCATGCGGTTTCCCTGACGTCTGTGGAGCATTTTTCTACGCACCGCGGCCAGGAAGCGATCAATGTTTTGATCCGCAAGATTGAGGATCCGGACGGGATCAATCTGGCCAGCTCTGTGCAGGTAGAATACGTTCCAAAGCTGATTGCGCGCAATTCCACAGGTCCAAACCGCAGAAAAAATTGAAATAATAATTGCCAATAATATTAATAAAATTTAAACAGCGTTCTTTTTAAAAGAATGGAAAAAATTGCAGATAAAAACAGAAAAGAGTGGGCTTAACGGCAGGGCTATTAATAAAATTGTTAATAGTCCTGCTTTTTCGTCGGGGATGCGTTGATAGTTTCGTATATTGGCAGAATTGACAAAAAATATTAAATGGCTATAATGAATATTATAAAAATTGCAGAATATATCGGGAATGAGTTATGAAAAAATCGGCATTTTTTAGTAGGGAAGCGTAGAGAGGAGGACAGACGTTCGTTACTGAGGTTAGTGAAAACAGCGAAAGAGCATGGAGAGATTGAAAGGGGGCAGCAGATGAGTGAAATTGTTTTTAAAAACATATGCAAATCGTTCGGGGATGTAAAGGTGATAGAAAACCTGGACCTGACGTTAAAGGACGGGGAATTTACAGTGCTGGTAGGCGCTTCCGGATGCGGGAAAACGACGCTTTTGCGTATGATAGCGGGAATCGGACCTGCTACGTCGGGAGAGATCTTTATGGACGGTGAGGAGATCAGCGATATCCCGCCGGGCAAAAGGGGCGTCGCGATGGTTTTCCAGAATTACGCCATTTATCCGACGATGACGGTAAGAGGGAACATTGATTTCGGATTGAAAAATAAAAAGGTGCCGAAAGCGGAGCGGGACCGCCTGGTGCAGGAGGTGGCGGAGACAGTAGGGCTCACGCCGTACCTTGACAGAAAGCCAAGCGCGCTGTCGGGCGGTCAAAGGCAGAGAGTGGCGCTGGCCAGAGCGATGGTCAAGAAGCCGAAAGTTTTTTTGATGGACGAGCCGCTGTCCAACCTGGACGCCAAACTGCGCGGCTCCATGCGCTCGGAGCTGATCGAGCTGCATAACCGGCTGAAGACTTCTTTCGTTTATGTCACCCACGATCAGGCGGAGGCTATGAGCATGGCGGACACGATCATCCTGATGGACGCGGGCAGGATCATGCAGCAGGCGTCGCCGGAGGTCATTTACAACGATCCCGACAATATCTTTACGGCCAGGTTTATCGGCACGCCGCCGATGAATATCTGCCGTCTGAAAGACGGGGAGACGTATCTGGGCTACCGGCCGGAGAAAGTATTTTTCTCCACGGAGAAAACGGACGCTCTTTATCAGAGAAAGGCAAAGATCCTGACTCGCGAAATGCTGGGCAGTGAGACGCTTTATAAGGTACAGATCCTGGAGCCGGATTTCGCGGAGGATAAGGGACTGTCGGTCATGACCAAGTCCTTTGAGACCCGCTATATGCCGGGAGAGATGCTGAATATCTGTGTTCGCCGGGAGCATCTGTATTTCTTTAACAAGGAAAGGAACCGGATCCGGAAAGGGGATGTGCCGGATATCGAGACATATTATCGAATGGCGGAGGGGACGGTATGAGCAAAGCAAAAAACAACGCCTCTCCGGCAAAACGGAAGTGCGGCCCCCGTCTGATGGACAGGCTCCGTCCTTACCTGATGATCGCTCCCTGCATTGCGTTTCTGGTGGTGTTTACGCTTTATCCGGTCGTGAATATGATCTACCTGAGCTTTTTCGAGTATGATCTGCTGACGCCGAAGAAGTTTGTGGGTCTGAATAATTACTACCGGCTTTTCTTTGTAAACGTGGATTTCTGGGAAGCGTTTAAGCACACGTTTTACTATACGGTGGCAGAGGTCGTATTGCTGATCACGCTGGGGCTTTTGCTGGCGATGTGGGTGAGAAAAAGCACGTTTTTGAACGCGATCGCGCAGCGTGTCATGTTCCTGCCGCATCTGGTGGCAATGCTGACGGTTGCTTACGTATTCCAGTGGCTGATGGACGATCGGAGCGGACTTTTTAATGCGGTGCTGAATTTTTTCCATCTGCCGGGACTGAACTGGCTGAACAGTTCGAAAACGGCGCTGATGTCGGTCGTGATCGTGTCGATCTGGAAAAACGTCGGGTATTACGCGCTGATCCTGCTGTCGTCTTTGAAAGCGATCCCGGCGGAGATCTATGAAGCCGCGGATCTGGACGACGCGCGGCCGTTGCTGAAATTCTTTAAGATTACGGTGCCGATGCTGTCGCCGCAGATATTTTTCCTGCTGGTCACGATCACGATGGGTTCTTTCAAGGTATTCGAAAGCATCCGCGTTTTGACGGGAGGCGGACCGGGCAGTTCTACGGACGTACTTGTATATTATATTTACCGGTACGCGATCAGTAATATGAAATATGGCTATGCCTGCGCCGCGGGAACTATCCTGTTTGTCATCTTGATGGTCTTTATGGTAGTTTATTTCCGTTTGCCGGGCAAGCGGGTCCATTACCAGTAAAGGGGGCGGAAGATGAAAAGCAAAACTTATTACAGGATCAGGAGAAAGATCATCTGGGTGATCGACAGTATCTTAAAGATCGGCGTATGTATCTTCCTGGCGTTCCCATTTTACTGGATGCTTACGACCTCGTTTAAGACTTATACGGAGTCGATCCTGTTCCCGCCGACTTTGATTCCCCGCGTTTTTACACTCGAGGGTTACAGAACGGTTTTTGAGGGACTCGATCTGGGTATGTATCTGAAAAACTCGCTGATCATCCTGTTTTGGATCATTCTGATACAGATGATCGTTATGGTGCCGGCGGCTTACGGGTTTTCAAAATGTGAATTCAAAGGACGGGGACTTCTTTTCGGGTTTGTAACGGTAGCTTTTATGGTTCCGTCGCAGGTAACGTTTGTCACGACGTTTCTGATGTTTTCGAAGATGAAGCTGATCAAAACGCTGATCCCGCAGATCATCCCGTTCGGCGCCAACGCGTTCGGCATTTTTCTGCTAAGACAGAATTTTATGCAGATACCGGATGAGATGCTGGAAGCAGCCCGCTTGGATGAAGCCAGCGAACTGCAGATCATGCTAAAGATCATGCTGCCGATGGCGAAGTCTTCTCTGGTGACGATCGCGCTTTTGAGTTTTATGAGCCATTGGAACTCGTATTTCTGGCCTCTGGTCATGACAACTTCAGATTCGGTCAGGCCGTTGACAATGGCGATCGACAAGTTGAAGCATTTGGATTTCGGGTTTGTTTGGCCGACGATTATGGCAGGCAATGTGCTGATGGTGCTTCCGGTTGTAATCTTGTTTTTGATTGGCAGTAAACGGATCATCGCGGCTATGGCGTACCGTGGAATTAAATAATTCAAAGGATGTTGCCGGTGAAGAGCCGATAACATAGAATATGCGCATGGAGGGGCGCGCCCGTGAGTGCGAGTATGAGAAACTGAAAATGAAAGAAAAAGTAGGAGGAAGGTAGTATGAAAAACTGGAAGAGAGTTACAGCTTGTTTGTTAAGCGCAGGCATGGTATGCGTACTGTCAGCTTGTGGAAATGGGGAAACGTCCAGTACGACGGCGGCCGCAGGCACGACGCAGGCAGCGACAACAAAGGCGGCGGAGACGACAGCCGCAGCGGCGGCGCAGACCACTACGGCAGCTCCGGAGACGACGGCTGCGGTCGAGTATCCCGATTATGTGACGGAACCGATCACGATCGAGATGTGGCATGTCAATGCAAGCGGCGCCAACGCAGATTATATTAATCAGGCAATTGAGGAATTTAATGCGACAAATACATACGGGATTACCGTAGAGGGCAGTTACCAGGGAGCGTATAACGATCTTTTGGCGAAAGTTACCACGGGAATCGCGGCTGGAGAAACACCGGAAATTGTGATTCTGGCGGCCGAAGGTATGCCGACTATGGCGGAGAAAAACGTATTGGCAGATATGTCTGCTTATGTGGCTAGGGATGGATTTGATATGAGCAACTTTGCAGGCGGTATGACGGATATTTCTTATTACGATGGTCAGATTGTTGCTTTCCCGTATGCCCGTTCCACAGCGCTGTTTTTCTACAATAAAGATATTTGGGATGAACTGGGCTTTGAGGCTCCAACCAGCTTTGAGGAATTGCTGACGATGGCGAAAGCGGTCACGGAGAAACATCCCGATGTTTATGGATTCGGATTACAGTTCAGTCCGTTCTATCTGCAGGAACCGATCATTCGTTCTTTGGGAGCGGATGGTATGATCACTGCTGATGGTACGCAGGCCGCAGCCCTGGATGATGGCAGTTTGTTAAAGTTTTTGACTGACTGGCGGCAGGGCGTTGATGAGGGGTATATCGTTCCTCCGGCCGTAACAGCTGCAGAATCTACGCTGAAAGATATGCTTTACAAGGGACAGTTAGCCAGTGCCATATGGTCCTGCGGCGGTTTGGCAAATATCATTAAATATTCCAATGAAGCTGGTATGACTCTGGGCGTTTCTTATTTCCCGGTTTACGGGGGATATGGTTCTGAGGGTGGCGGCGGCAATCTGGGAATCGTCGGCAGGGATAAAACCCAGCAGGAGATTGCGGCGGCCTGGGAATTTGTCAAATTCCTGACTTCCGATGAGCAGGCAGCGACCCGTGCGGCTAATACAGGGTTCCTGCCGATCACTAAGAGCTGCACTGAGACTGAGATCATAAAAAAACTATGGGAAGAGAAGCCGCAGTATAAGGTTGCGTATGAACAGCTTCAGTATTGCGGAAATGTCAACTGGTCAAAATATGTAAATGAGTGGAACACCTATCTGACCCAGGCGATGTCCTACGTGATCCAGGATCAGAGTATGACCCCGCAGGAGGCGATCGATTATCTGAAAGAGCAGGCGAAGATCGTTTTCTCTGACTAAAGGGACAGAGAAAAGGAAATACAGCCGCGGAAAGAATCTTATAAAGACGGTGGATGGACGGGGCGTCAGTGCGGCGGCCCCGCCATCGTCATTCATTCGGATGGAATGTCCGCAGATGAACAGGAGCGTGTTTATGCTGGAATGTGTGGTAAAAAGACAGGCGACGCCGGACGCGAACCGTATTAAGATAGCTATCGCCGGGGTGACTGCGCTGATCGGAGTTTTGACGGTGTTTGCGCCGCTTTTGCTGCCGGCGTTCGTGATTTCGGTGATCATGACGGTGCAGTTTTTCGGGAAGCTGCGCAGTGTCGAATATGAGTACGCGTTTGAAAATGCTAATTTCTCGATCGATCGGATCATAAGCGGCAAAAAGCGGAAACATTGTATGAATTTTAATATCAATCAGGCGGAGACCATTTGCCCTTACGGCGAGTTTGCCGCATCGGGTGAGAAGCTAAAAGTCTATGATTTCGCTTCCGCACGGCCGGATGCCAGGGTATATGTGGTTCATTTGCGGCAGTTCGGACAGAACCAGGAGGTTATTATCGAACCGGACGATGCGATGCTGGCGGCAATGAAAGAATCGGCACCGGAACTGGTGAGGCTTTGCGAGAGTATTCCATATTAAAATAGGGGGAAAGACAAAATGTATATCAGCGTGCAGACAGGAGGCATCACCGACAACGATCCGGAAAAAGGGTACCGGCTGATCCGCGAGGCGGGTTTTGACGGGATCGACTGGAACCTGGATCATGCCTGGAACAATGCGAAAGTGAAGAACAGGCAGCTGGAGCATTGTATTTTTGAGGATTCTCTGGAAGAGATCCAGGCTCATTATGCGCAGGAACTGGAGATCATCCGCAAGAACGGTCTGAAACTGATTCAGGCGCATGCGCCATTTCCGGCCTACGTGAAGAATTTTCCGGAATTTAACGAGTATGCCATAGGAATTTATAAACAGTGTATCCGTTACTGTGACAGCATCGGCCTGAAGTATCTGGTGGTGCATGGGATATCGCTGGCCCTTGACGACGATACGCAGACGCCGGAAACGGTGCGGCAAATGAATCTTCATATGTATGAGAGCTTGATTCCGGTTTTGCAGGAGACGGACGTAGTGGTATGTCTGGAGAATCTGTTTACCGGTTATCAGGGGAATATTATAGAGGGGAATTGTTCCGATCCGGAAGAAGCGGTCTGGTACGTCGACAGTCTGAATGAAAAGGCGGGAAAGGAATGTTTCGGCTTCTGTCTGGATACGGGGCATCTGAATCTGTTGGGTAAAAATCAGAGACTGTTCATCCGCAGGCTGGGCCGCCGGATCAAGATCCTGCATATGCATGATAACCGGGGCGCGCAGGACGAGCATCTGGCTCCCTATACGGGGAATATCCGCTGGAAAGACGTGATCGACGGGCTGCGCGATGTCGGTTACGGCGGGGATCTGAATTTTGAGACATTCCGGCAGGTCATTCTCTCAAAAGTCGTAGACGAGGAAGCGGTTCCGATCTATCTGCGGACGATCCGGGAGATCGGAGAGATGTTCCGGGACAGGATCGAAAGGTGAATGTCCGGGATATAGGCTCAGGAGAAAGACAGGTATGACAGGAAAAAAGAATTGCAGATATCCAATGTGTTTGTGGGTGTGCGTGTCGCTGCTTTTCTTGTATGCACTGGTTGGCTGCGGCGCGAAAACGGTTTCGGATACGGCAGAAACGAGTGCGGCGGAGAAAACGGCAGAGCAAAGCCGGGAAGAGAGCTTTGCTGAGACGGAAAGTTCCGCGGCTGCCGAGACTGTGGCCGAAACTACCGTACCGGAAACATCTTCTGCCGAAGAAACGGCGGAGGAAACGGAAGTATATCCGTATGACTTCACCCAAAGAGATTTCGTGGAGATCGAGAATTTCTGGGAATATGCGCCCAAAGCGAAGATCTCCGGAGTGAAAGAGGACGGTTCTTATTTTAAGGTGCGCGGCGATGACGGTTACGGAACCTGCCAGGGTTCCTGCACGGACGGGACCTATGTCTATATGTTTTTACAGAACGCCAGGGCAAAATTTGTCGACGGAGATTTTATCTCTATGTGCATTCTATTTAAAATAGATATGGAGAGCTGGGAAGTAGCGGCCTTGAGCGAACCGCTGGAGGTGGACCACGGCAACAGCATTACTTACAATCCGAAGCTGAATATGCTGGTAACTGCCAATGCGACGCCGAACAATCATCTGGTCTCCAAGATTGATCCGGAAACGCTGACAGTGACAGAGGTGATCGAGTTTCCGGACAGAATATCCAGCATTACCTACAATGCGTCCCGCGACCAGTATGCAGTTCAGTTTACCGGAACGTATGATTTCGGGATCCTGGACGCGGATTTCCAGCTGCTGGAGCGTTATCCAGGCGTCAATACGACCTTAAACGGCCAGAACATCGACAACGATGACGAGTACATTTATATTATGAACACCAGCGCCGGTTCGTTTCCCAGCGCGGAGACCATTGCCGTTTATGATTGGGAGGGCAATTACCTGGGGTTTTACCGGATCGACAGCAATATGGAGAACGAGGGGATGTTCAATTATAACGGCGAGTATTATATGACGTTCAACAATGTCGGCGGCAGGATCTATCGGATCGAATTTGATAAGGAACTGCTGGGCGGCCCGTTTCGTTTTTAGCAAGCGAAGTCTGGAACCGTACGGTATTGGGAAAAAACTGACAGGAGAGACAGAGCCAGGAGATATGCAGTTTGGATCTGGTTCATGGTATCCGGCGAGGTCTCTGTTGGATGTCCCGGCGGCGTTTTTGATCCGCAGATCAAAAACGCCGCCGGGACGTTGTGCAGTTGTTTCCTTATTTTTTATCCCTGAGAGCGGTTTTGCGGCAGGTTGACAAACCCCGGCGCCTATGTTATACTGGATAAAATTTGTGTAAAAAAGGAGGATATTGATCCACATTATGGACGATGACAGTCGATCGCCTTGGATAATCGCGCTGATTCTTTTGTTGTGCGCGGCGTACTTTGCTGTAACGGAAACGGCCTTTGCTTCCGCGTCGCGGGTGAAGCTCAAGGCAGCTGCAGACAAAGGCGACGGAAAGGCGAAACGGGCCCTTTATGTATTGGACCATTTTGACAGGGCCATCAGCACATTGCTCATATGTACAAATATCGTACATATCGCCACAGCTTCGCTCGTGACCGCAGCGGTTACGAGGCAGTGGGGATTGAGCGCGGTATCGGTGAGCACCCTGATCACGACGATAGTCGTGTTTTTTGCCGGCGAAATGCTCCCCAAGAGCGTCGCCAAGAAATACAGCGAACGCTTTGCCAAATCCTGCGCAGGGCCGCTGTGCTTCTTTATGAAAATCTGTGCCCCTATTTCGGCGCTGCTGACCTGGATCGGTCAGACGGCGGCCAAATTCACCAAGGGCGATCCCCAGATTTCCGTGACTGAGGATGAACTGTATGACATTATCGAAGATATGACAGAGGACGGCAGCCTGAATGAAGAGCAGGGTGACCTTATTTCTTCTGCGCTTCAATTCGGGGATGTGACGGTAGAAAGCATCCTGACGCCCAGGGTGGATCTGGTGGCGATCGATGTGGAGGACAGCCAGGAGGAGATCCTGGAGCTCATTAAGTCCAAAAACCACAGCCGTCTGCCGGTCTATGAGGGCAGCATCGATAATATTATCGGCGTACTGCAGATCCGCCGATACATGAAAGCCTATCTGCACGAGGGCGCGCCCAAGGATATCCGCCCCCTGCTGGACGAGGTTCTTTTCGTGCACCAGAGCACGAACATCGACGAGCTGCTGCCGGTTATGTCCAAGCGGCGGCTGAATGTGGCCGTGGTGACGGACAATTACGGAGGAACGTTGGGCATTGTGACAGTGGAAGACATCCTGGAGGAACTGGTGGGCGAGATCTGGGATGAGGACGATGTGATCGAGGAAACCGTCGTGGACCTGGGAGAGGGCGTCTGCCTGGCCGACGCCGACGAAACGGTGAGCGACGTGTTTGAGCATATAGATTTCGAGGATCCGGAGGAGAATGAGGATCTGGTCAATACGCTGATGGGCGAATGGGCCTACGGGCAGTTTACGGCGATCCCGCATACGGGGGACAGTTTCCGTTATCATGGCCTGGAGGTGACCGTGGCGTCGATGGAGCATAACCGGATCCTGAAGCTGCGGGTGGCGCGGCTCCCTGAGACGGAGGAAGGAGGGGAAGAACAGCCATGATCTATCTGATTATTGCGGGCATTATTTTGTGCGTGGCGTTGTCCGGCTTTTTCTCTTCGTCGGAAATGGCCTATTCCTCCTGCAACATGATCCGTCTGGAGAAAGCGAAAGAAGAGGGATCGAAAAAGGCGGCTCTGGCGGCTTATATCGTGGACCATTATGACAAGGCGCTGGGCGCGATCCTGATCGGCAACAATCTGGTGAATATCGCAGCCTCCTCCCTGAGTACCGTGCTGCTGATCCTGATAACCGACAGCGACCGCTATACCTGGGCGTCGACGCTTCTGATTACGCTGCTGGTCATTATTTTCGGGGAAACGATCCCGAAGATCACGACGAAAAAGCGCGCCAATCTGACGGCGATGCAGTATTCCTACGCGGTGAGGGGCCTGATGGTCGTGCTGCGGCCCATTGTGTGGGTGGTCGTGAAGCTGATCGATCTGATCACCATGGGAATGAAAGGCGAGGCGGACAGCCAGGACGAGGCGGTAGAGGAGCTGCAGTCCATCATTGAGACGGCGGAGGACGAGGAAGTGCTGGACGAGGACCAGTCGGAGCTGGTGCAGGCGGCTATCGGATTCTCTGACATTTCGGCGCTGGAGGTCATGACGGCCCGCGTGGATGTGCAGGCGATCGATCTGGACGACGACTGGGAGGACATTGTCGCAATGGTCGAGGACGCGCCCTATTCCCGCCTGCCGGTGTACGAGGGCAGCATCGATAACATCATCGGCGTACTGTACCTGAACCATTTTCTGAAAGCGATGACGGAGGAGGAGCGTCCGGACATCCACAAGCTGCTGATGCCCCCCTGCTATGTCTATAAGACCATGAAGCTGCCCCAGGTTCTGAGTATCCTGCGCCGGGCCAAGCAGCATCTGGCGATCGTGTCCGACGAGTACGGCGGCACGCTGGGCGTCGTGTCCATGGAGGACGTGCTGGAGCAGATCGTAGGCGATATCTGGGACGAGACAGACACGGTGGAAGACGAGGTCGTGCGCCGGAATGAGGGCGAATATGAGCTGGACGGCTCCATGATCATGGATGATTTCCGGGAACTGGTGGGCCTGGACGAACTGGAACTGGACGCGGAGAGCAACACGGTAGGCGGCTGGACCGTGGAAATGTTCGGCGAGTTCCCCCAGGTTGGCGACAGTTTTGCGTATAAGAATCTTCAGGTCTCCGTTTTGTCGATGGATGGACGCCGCGTGGAGCGGGTTCTGGTAAAGATTACACCATCTGAGGATAAGGATTGATGAAAATTTAACAGATTCACCGTTGCAGGTGATAGGAAAATGTGCTACAATCCATGTTCAAAGGTGTAAGAGGAGGCCATTATGAAAACTATCACCTATCAAAGTACAAGGGGCGGAGAGAGCGGCGTTACCGCGTCCCGGGCGATCCTGAAAGGAATCGCGGACGACGGCGGCCTGTTCATGCCCGTGGAGATACCGAAGCTGGAGCAGCCCATGAGCGAGCTGGCGGAGCTTTCCTACCAGGAGCTGGCTTATGAGGTCATGAAGCTGTATCTGACGGATTTTACGGAAGAGGAACTGAAAGACTGCATCCGGCAGGCTTATGACAGTAAATTTGATACGGAGGAGATCGCGCCGGTGGTTCGGGTAGGCAGCGCCTATGTGCTGGAGCTGTTCCACGGCAGCACCATCGCGTTCAAGGACATGGCGCTGTCGATCCTGCCGCATCTTATGACCGTGGCGGCGAAGAAGAACCATGTGGACCATGAGATCGTGATCCTGACGGCGACCTCCGGCGATACCGGCAAAGCAGCTCTGGCCGGGTTTGCGGACGTACCGGGCACGCGGATCATCGTCTTTTATCCCAGGGACGGCGTGAGCCGCATCCAGCAGCTGCAGATGGTCACCCAGAAAGGCGATAATACGGCGGTCGTGGCGATCCACGGCAATTTTGACGACGCCCAGACCGGCGTGAAAAAGATCTTTGCGGACAAAGAGTTTGAAAAGAAGCTGGACGAGGGCGGCTTCCAGCTGTCCTCCGCCAATTCCATCAACATAGGGAGGCTGATCCCGCAGGTCGTATATTATGTCCATGCGTACGCGGATCTGCTGGCACGGGGCGATATCGAAGACGGAGAGAAGATCAATTTCATCGTGCCCACAGGGAATTTCGGCAATATCCTGGCCGGGTATTTCGCTAAGCAGATGGGAGTGCCCATCGGCAAACTGATCTGCGCTTCCAACGACAATAAGGTGCTGTATGATTTCTTTACCACCGGCGTCTACGATAAGAACCGCGAGTTTGTGCTGACCATGTCGCCGTCCATGGACATCCTGGTCTCCAGCAATCTGGAGCGGCTGATCTACCTGAGCGCGGGCTGCGACGCGAAAAAGACCGCGAAGCTGATGCAGGAACTCTCCGAGACGGGCCGTTATACGGTGACGAAAGAGATGCAGAAGCGGATGAAAGATTTTGCGGCGGGCTATGCGACGGAGGAACAGGACGCGGAGGTGATCCGCTATCTGTATAAGAACCGCGGTTACGTGATGGATCCCCATACCGCCGTAGCGTATGATACCGCCGTGCGCTATCAGGAAGAGAGCGCGGATGTTGTCATCACGGATCCGCTGGATGACGGCGTGGACTTCGTGAGCGCGGACAAT
>CANQYH010000013.1 GCA_947628025.1 uncultured Lachnospiraceae bacterium
ACGACAAACCATTTTGCAGCGCTGGTTTTGCCTTTGCAAAGCACTTTTCCGTCTTTCTTGAGTTCTCTCATCAGCACCTGAATCTGATTGCGATTGAGACCCGGCAAAACTTGCTGCAATTCTCTAAATGGAGTGCCAACTTCATTGTTCTGACGGATGTGCTTTAGCAACAGCTCCTTGTTGGTATCCCGATCCAAGCCAACGTGTCTTGTATGCACACCGGTTTTGCCTGTTGCCGCATAAAGACTTCTTGCAAGAACGTACTTTTTACGACCAATATGTTCTACAATACCCATCTCAGTCAGCCGATTCAGGCGCGACTGCATCTTCTCATCTAACGGTCGTTCATGGTACAGTGCGTCAATCACGAGGAAGTCCTCAGTGGACAGCAATTCCGCACATCTTTCACTGATTCGGTTGACAACGGAAAGCATCGCCTTGTCGATGATCAGACCATTTAGCGTAATGCTAACAAAGAAGTCATCCGTTCCGGTAAAGTCGGGAAGCGGCTTTGCCTCCTGCACACTCAGTTCAAACATCAGGTTCATGCCCTGCCCGGAGCGCTCCACCATGCCGCAAAGGAAAAGGATCTCCGCAATGCGGCGATTGCGCGGAAGTTGGCGATCCAGTATATTTTCAAGTGTGATGCCGAGTGGAAGTCCTCCGGGGCTTTCGACAACCAATCTGTCGCGGAACTGGCGGACAAAGATGCTGCCGCCAAACTGGTAGTTTCTATGGCTTACCGCATTCAGTATGGCTTCGCGGACAACGCGCTCGTTAAATGTCGCAATGTCGAATACGAAAAAGCCTTCCTGATAGTGCTGCTTATCGTTTCTCAAATTGACAAGCTCCCAAACGCGATCATAGCACGCGAAAAAGCCGACCTTAAACTCCTCTCTCTGATTTGCCGGGCCCGACGCTTCGGAGAAACGGTATTCAAAAATGATCTCCGCCTGCGGCAAAAACCTGGCGATCGCCGCTTTCCTTCCGAACAGGATTAGGGCTGCATACGTTACGCCGTCATCTGTGATCGCTCCGCAATCATGGAGGATTTGCTCTTTTGACGACATGGCAAGCTGTTTATTTCCACTCTTTTCGATCCATTTGGCGCGAAAATTCTCAATGGCAGTCTCATCCAAGTCATGGATTGTTGCCCCGGCGCAGATCGTCCCGGAAAAATCACCGCCAATCTCTTCATAGATGCGGCGGCGCATGTCCTCCGGCATGGGCTTGAGCGAATCGCCCTCGTAAATCCACGCTACACCATCGTATTGTACCGGCAAGCCGATTGGACGGTTCTTCACGTCGAAGACCAGGACCCGTTTTCCGTCATAGTCGAATAGCTGAAAATCAATATTGATCCGCAGTTTCTCGATCAAACCCATGCGAGTACGCTCCGGCTGTTCAAATGCCGTGCTTCCAACCACACTGCGGGGCCTTTTATCCGTGATGCCAAATACCAGCTTTCCACCGCCATCGTTCGCCAAAGCGCAGCAGCATTTTGCAGCCTCTCCAAAGTCAAACCGATTTTTGGCTTCCTTGAATTGGACGTGTTCATCTTCTTTAGCTTCCAGAAGTTCTTGAACAGTTTCAAAATATGGCATAGCGTTTCCCTCCCCCTCCATTAGTTAATCTGTATCCCATCGCACCCCGCCAGCGTCTGCATCAGCTTGGCCTTGATTCCCTCTACATACCTATCGATATCTTCCTCCGATTGCAGCCGCTTCACCGTACACAGGTCATACCGACGCACAGTCGTAATCTTCTTCGGCCTAGTTGCCGGCTTATCGCTGTTCCCGGGGATAGGCGCCGCGGGCGTAACCATCGGTTCCATCCGGCGGCAGATGCTGTCTTTATAATTGAGGACCTGGGAGATCATCGCATCAAGGTCGGTGAGCGATGTCGCCGCTTTCAGCGCCTCGCGCTTCTTTGCGAACCAGTCGTCCGCCTGGCGCAGCAGATCACGGGCGTCGCGAGCCTCGCTGGCCAGCTGGTGGACGTCCTCCATCCCCTGACGGACCGTCTCAGCTACCTCATCCCGCTTGATGTCCAGCAGGGCATCATATTTCTCCCTAACCTTCATGATCAGGTCCGGCAACTCCCCGATGCGCCCGTAGGGCTTGGGCATGGAGAGGATAACGGAAATCGTATGGAAGATATCCGGCGCCTCCGCGTCAGTGGCGAAATAGTCGCGCTCCTTGTTTATGCGCTCCATCTCCTGTCTG
The DNA here is from genome assembly GCA_947628025.1 of uncultured Lachnospiraceae bacterium. Lineage (GTDB taxonomy): Bacteria > Bacillota > Clostridia > Lachnospirales > Lachnospiraceae > UBA3402. The sequence goes on from CANQYH010000013.1 coordinate 2,226, forward strand.
GCATCGTCGTAAACTGCGCGCTGGGATTTGAAAAACATCTCGATGCCCTCCAGATCCTCCTCGCTGTCCAGAAGATCGTCCTGCTTCTGCACCATGCGGGTAAGCAGGGCTACATTGTCCCTGCGCTGGCTCAGCACATTCTCCATCAGATCGCGGGCTCCGGTCACGACCTCCCGCTCCGGATACCGCTCACGGCTATATGCTTCGTTCAAAAGCGTCTGATAATGCAGCATTCTGCTCTCGAAAGTCGATGTCACGAAACGAATCAGACCGTCCTCGTCAGAGGGAATGTCCATCGCTCCCAGGTAGTTCCGCAGGAAAGTGATGCTTTTGCGCATCAGGTCTTCGGAAGGCACGATCCGCCACGTAACGACTGCCTTGTCGATCTCGGACTTTTTGCGGAGATAATCGACAAGCCGCCGTTCGTCTTTGCCTACGACGGCCCCGCCGTATTTGATAGAGATCTTCTGCTGCGCCACCAGGCGCGCGACTAGCGCGGCGATATCGATCTCCCGCCAGCCGTAGGGAATCGCGGAGTACCGACGCTGCACGTCGCCCATCGAGGTGCTGAGCCGTTTGGAGTTCTGAAGCTCCAGCCACTGGCTGATCTCGTTCAGCGCATCCTCATTATTCGCGCCGGTCCCGACAAAGGTAAGAGTCTCATTTTCCGTGCCGTTCAGGATTGAGAGGATATCGGCGTCGCTCTCCGCGAAACGGTTGACCATAGGGAGCTTATAGTAGACGCTCTCCACCAGGCCGTTCATGGCAGCATCCAGCTTGTCCTTCGCATTGCCGGTCTTGATGTCCATGACCTCGCCGTGGACGATCACACGGGCTCCAACAATCGCTTTCTCGATATAGCTGCGGGCTCGTTCCTCCAGCGTGCGGGCCTGCTGCTGACGCTTGCGGATGATGTCCTGAATGCTCTCCGGGAGCTGGGACACATTGCGTTGCTTCACGTATTTGCGGATCTTCATCGCCTGCTCCAGTTCTTCGAAGTATGGCGTCTCATTGGACAGAACGATGATCGCCTCGTTGTTGACCTGAGAGTCCATGATCAGGCGCTGGTCAGGCGCTCCATAGTAATCGCTGGCGATCGTCACGATGCGCAAACGCATCCCGCCCGTCGCCGCGCCGTTTAACGTCTCGTCAATATACTGGTCAAAGGAGAAATCATACTTGCCGTATTTGAATTTCTTCGCCGGATAGATTTCCCCGTAGACGGTCTGCGCGATGCTGCTGATGACCTGCGCACTGTCCACCACGGTATTCTTAATATCGATAGCGATATCCTGCTCCTCGTCGGTCAGGAACGCATAGGTATCTCCGTTGCGGGAAATGTAGTTCTGGGACAGAAGCCGCTCCAGGGACTCGGCGACAGAAGTTCGGAGCGCAATCTTGTCCGTGCGGATATCGTCGATCATCAGGATGGAGATATTATCAATGTTAGCCTTGATGTCGTCAATGTAGCGAACGAGGTAAAGCAGCTTTAGCACGCTCACGTCCTGCTGCTTCAGCCCGTCGCCTGCGTCCGCAGCCGTCTGACAGCGGTCAATCACGCGGCGGATGGCGCTTTCCAGGAAGGTATGTACTGTGTCGTAGAACAGATGGAACGGAACGAGCGCATTCTCGTCCTTGTCCTGGATCTTCTGCGCCGCCTCCTGGAATCCGGACAGCATGGAGCGCTCTCCGCCCGACAGATGCTTGCCGGAGTTTCCGTGTTTGCGGATCTCTGCAAGGACCTTCTGAATGATGATAAACTGATACGGGACAAATGGGAATGTGGCTGAGAATTCCTCTCCGTCGGAAAATCCCTTGATGTCCAGCACAGGGTTATTAAACGTAAACAGATTTTTTAACACCGCGTGTTCTTTGTCGTACACCAGGCGGAGAAGCTGATCCGCCTCCGGCTTCTTGGCAAGCACGCGCTTCTTGATGACCTCGTCTACGGAGGAGGAAGAAAGGCTCAGACGGGTATTGAACCGCCCCTGGATCTTGGAGAAATCGTCGCCGGTAATGTGGATGACGGAGTCGATGGCCTCCTGGCTCGTCACCATGACCCACACCTTGCCGCGGCAGCGCGTTCCGATCTCCTCCACGAGGGACTGCAGGTTGATCATCAGGTCGCCGTCGTCGCCAATGTACTGTCCCACCTCGTCTACCATGAACAGGAGCCGGAAGTTCTTGCCCTTGCTGTCCACATATTCTTTAATATCGGCTACAAGCTGGGCGATACTCAACTCATTGGTCTCAGTGCCGTTGAACCAGTTGTGCGCCGCCTGCTCGCTCATGCCGAGGACCGATTCAAGGACGGCGACCACGTCGTCCTCAAAGAATGCGAAAGAATCGCGGGTTTCGATCCACGGCTCGCCGTTGACCTTCTCGAAGGCCTGACGGAACGCCTCAGTCTTGCCCTGCTTCTCGATAAAACGCTCCAGTCTGGCGATCTTCAGATCGTCGCCGTAGAATCCCAGATGGTTATAGAACATCTTGGCAAAGACGCGCAGCACAGCGGTCTTGTCCTTGTTAAGCGGTCCCTCGATGTCAATATTAAACAGAATAGACTCCGTGGGGACAGACACGCATTTGAGCGCCGTGGCCAGCATCATCGGGTCGTCAAATTTGTCCTTAAAATAGTCCATCGCCTTCTGCCCGCAGACGGTATCATTGGTCAGAAGGTAGGAGAGCATTTTCAGAAAATGCGATTTACCGCTTCCGAAGAAGCCGGAGATCCAGACGCCGATCTTGTCCGTCGGAGTATCGATGGCCTTTGCGTAGTTATCGAAAAATGTGCGGAAATGCCGGCGCAGCTCCCGCGTGATAATGTACTCGCTTAGCTCCTGTCGAAGACTTTTCTCATCGTCCTGAGCGACTTTGATGACGCCGTTGATTTCCCGGTTGATGTCCTTCTGGAACATATTCTGTAATTTCATTTTTCTGCCTCCCAAATGCGCGTATTCGTACCGTAGGATCTTCTTTATAACAGATTAAACGCCCGATAGTAATTGCCGTCCAGAAACTCATCAAACAGGCTGAGGGTCTGCCCATTGAACGTCCCCGGATAGAACATCACAATAGGGATGTCCGCGAAAAGATGCTGCATACTGTCCAGCATCTTATGGGCCCGCATAAACGGGTGGATCTTTCCGACTCCGGTCATAAAAAGCACGTCCCTGCCTTTCTTGTGATCGGGATAATCCATCCGGGCCAGAAGTGCTTCCGGAATCGCTATCTTCTGGAGCTGCGTCAGCAGATATTCTTTCCCGCGCTTCTCCTCGAGACTGGCTGCTGAACGCAGCACCCGCTTACTCTCTAACAGCGAAAGAAAAATCTCATAGAGATCGCACTCGACGATACGGTATGGCGCATTCGCCTCCGCTTTCAGCCTCCTCACATAATCCTGTACAACGATCTCATCGGCCGGATCGTAGCAAAAGACATGGATGCCTACCTCATTGCTCAGTCCCTTGTTGTTCAGAAAATTCAAATCCGAAATGCGTTCTTTAATCCGATCTAGATCCTGCAATATGCTACTCATTCTGTCAGCCTCCTATCTGAAACAGTTAAATGCGGGAAGTGCTTCGTAGTCGCCATTTTCACGGATGCCTTGCTCCAGTTCTTCACAGAGAAAGATGGGGTTGAGCATTTTCGACCGATAGTTATCAAGGTATCCGACTTCTACAAGGGATTTCATGAAAACGCTCTTGATCTTACTAACGGTTTGCTCGCTCCATGCCGCCACATCGTCGTTCTGCTCCTGCAACCGCGTGAAAAATATGTTAAGATCGCGCCTTGAAAACACAAAATCCTGATCGCGGAATTTCTCGCCGATCACTGTTGTCATAAATTCCCACACCAGGCGATTATAGCGCATCATCGCATAGAGGTTAATCTGCTTGGCGACCTCCGCGGGGGCGCTGGCAAGTTCCTGAATCAGCGCCCTGCTCTCCAGAGCGTCCAGTCTGCGATAACATACCCGCGTTATATTGGAGATCAATTTTTCCGTCGGAAATTGGAAAAGATTATCCTGTTTTATAATAGAGAGTGCTTCCTCTACTGTTTTTTCCTCCAAATAGAACCTGGCCGCGATCCTGATCTCGTAAAAGAGGAACTGCTCACGGGTCAATCCCCCATTATATTTTTGCGTTTGTATCATTGCCTGATCCCTCCCGTTTTGCTTTTCCATCCCGAATTACGAGCGCACACATGATCATCCACGTTCACTTGCGAACCGCTTCGCAGATATCCCCTATATCACAGTTCAGATAATCGCATATCCGCAGCAGGATAGAGAGAGAGACCTCCTCGCCCTTATTCAGCTTCGTGTATGTTCCGGCAGACAGCCCCAAATCTTTGCGAAAAGCCGCCTTACTCATCTCTCGCTCCACCAGCATCAGCCAGAGCCTCTTATAACTAATTTTCATAATCGTCCTCCATTTGTGCGAACAATAACGAACTTTATCACATTATATATAATTTTAGTCATAGTTTCAATGGGTTGCCGCCAATATTCAATAAAAAGCTTCAAAATCTCGAATCCTTTAACCTGCATTTTCCACGATCCCACCCGAAAGAACGAACCGATTTCTCCACATTTTTATTCAGAAAACATTCCGCCCCACAACCGAGGTTACCCGGGCCCGCTTCGCCAAACGCCAGCGCTTGATCCGAATATTCCGCCGGATACACTTGACATTCTCCCCATTTTAGTTCAATATAAAGATATCCGAATATTTCAAAAGAACCGAGGGAGTTATATGAAAGCCGTTCACTATGTGCTGGGCGTTTTGTTTACATTCTGCCTGATGATCGTACTCCTGATCACATCGATCGAGGCGGTAGCGTACTGGACGCCCGGATATTATGAGAAAGAATATACGAAATACCATGTATTGGAAGACGTCCATATGGAAATGGACGACCTGCTGGATGTGACGCGGGAGATGATGGCCTACCTGCGCGGGAACCGCGAGGATCTGCATGTTCCCACCATCGTGGACGGGCAGCCGCGCGAATTTTTCAATGATCGCGAGATCGCCCATATGGAGGATGTGCGCGGCCTGTTCATCGGCGGCCTGCATCTGCGCATTGGGGCCGCCGTCGGAGCGGTTCTGTGCCTGGCGGGACTGCTGCTTTTGAAAGCGCCCGTGCGTCGCGTCCTGCCGCGCTCGGTCTGCGCCGGTACGGGGCTGTTTTTCGCCGTGATCTGCCTGCTGGCCGCCATTATTTCCACGAATTTCACGAAATATTTCGTGATCTTCCACCATATTTTCTTTAACAACGACCTGTGGATTCTGGACCCGCGGACGGACCTGCTGATCAATATCGTGCCGGAACCGTTTTTCATGGATACCGCGGCGCGGATCGCGGTCATCTTCGGCATCAGCGTCGCCGCCGTTTTCGTGGTCTGCCTGGGTCTGATTTTGTGGGACCGCCGCCGGAAAAACGGCTGATGCGCCTGCATCCTGGAGTATTATTAATATGAAGAAACTTTTTTCGTTTTTGCTGTCTTTCGCCCTGCTGCTTGCGCTTTCCGCAGCGGATGTGCGGGCGGAAGACGTGTGGCCGGACGACATCAGCATCGAGGCCGGGGGCGGCATCGTGATGGAGGCCTCCACCGGCACGATCCTTTCCGGAAAAAATATTCATGAGACGTTTTATCCCGCCAGCATCACCAAGATCCTGACGGCTCTTATTGTACTGGAAACCTGCGAATTGGACGAGACGGTCACATTTTCCCATGACGCGATCTACAATGTGGAATCCGGCAGCACCAGCGCGGGACTCGACGTCGGCGACACGTTAAGCGTCCAGGACTGTCTCTATGCGCTGCTGCTCAAATCCGCCAACGAAGTCGCCAACGCGCTGGCCGAACACGTGGCGGGCAGTATCGACGATTTCGCCGTGCTGATGAACCAAAAAGCGGCCTCCCTGGGGTGCGTGGACTCCCATTTCGCCAATCCCAGCGGCCTGAACAACGCAGACCATTACACATCAGCTTACGACATGGCGCTGATCTCCCAGGCGGCCCTGCAGAATCCGGTCTTTGTGGAGATCGATTCCCGGCTCTACTACGATCTGCCGCCTACCAAGCGCAATCCCGACGGCCTGCGGGTCTATCCCGGCCACCGGATGTTCAAAAAGAATCTGGCCGAATACTACGAGGGGTGTTTCGGCGGCAAGACCGGCTACACCACCCTGGCCGGAAATACGCTGGTGACGTTTGCCAAACGGGACAATATGACGCTGATCGCGGTGGTCTTAAACGGCCACCAGTCCCATTACCGGGACACTAAAAAACTGCTGGACTTTGGTTTCGATCATTTCCAAAATCTGGCCGCCGCGGAGTTCGATCATACCTACACTTCGATTGAAAACGATATGACGATCGCCGGGCTGCCGACCTCGGAACTGTCACGGCTGCAGCTGGATCCCGCCGGTATGCTGACGCTGCCGGTTTCCGGCGATTCCTCGACCGTTACCTCCCAACTGAATTATGACCTGCCGAATAACGCTCCTCCCGGCGCCATCGCCCGGGTCGATTATGCCTGGGGCGGCCGCAGCGCAGGGTTCGCGTACCTGACGATCAACACGCTGGAACCCGATGCCGCCGCCATGCCCGCGTCTCTGCTCCGGCAGATCGCGGATATCACGGCAGCGGAAAGCAGCGAAGCGGAGGAAAGCGCTCCGTCTTCCGAACCGCCGGAGCTGGAGCGGATCCAGGTCCCGTCCATCGTATGGAAAGTCCTGGGGACAGCCGCGGCCATAGCCGGGATCACGGCGCTCCTGGCCGCATATATAACTTACCGGAAAAGGAAAGAAGAAGAGGCCCGCAGGCTGCGGAGACAGAAACGGATGGAGCGCCTGGGAACGGGCTCCACGTCGCTGGAATTTGACCTACAGATGGAACGCCGCCGCAGGGAAATGCAGGAGGGACGCGCCAGACAGCCGTTTCAAAGGAGTACCCAGGCCCGGCGCAACGCAGCTCAGCGCAACGCAAACCGGCGCAGGCGAAATACGTACCGGGACCGGTAAGGACGCGCGTGTTCTCATGAACAGGCTCTTATCAAAAGCATCTTCCGTCCCTAAAAAATATGAGGCTGCTGCAAAATATAGTTTATGTAGAAATGGGCCATATAAAAAGTTAAAAACAGCGGGAGAAAACATGAATCATTCGTGCTTTCTCCCGCTAAACTTTTTCCCGCTAAACATCAAGCGTTTTTTGGCATTATTCTATTTTGAACCGCTTCCCTTATATTTATCGCTCGTTTTCTGCTTTATTAACGCGCCGTTCACGCTCTCTTTCCCGCTTGCGTTTGCGCTGTTCCTCACGCTTTTCAAACACGCGGGCGGCTTCTTCCTCGCCTACCGGCTTCATGGTTTTGACCACGTACACGGCCTCTCCCTCGGCTTTCCGGAACCGAATCTTCCCGCGGACGAATCCATGCTCCGGGCACACAGCCAGGCAAAGACACTGTTTCGAATTGACCGAAAACCACTGGCACTTTTTCCGAAGCATCCGCCTGCAGTCCTTGCAGACCATCTCGGTGACGCCCCGGTCCTCCAGCGCTTCTTCTTTGGAGGGAAATTCCCGCGAAACATATTTCATGTAAGTGGGAAACGTAAGCCGGATCTCCTCGGGCGGAGTGGCCGGCAGCCGGAAATAATCCACCGACACGAACGGCTGCCACGTCCCCATATCCAGTTCCTGCATGACTTTTCCCGTATAGTAGGCGTCATCCAGCGCCCTGTGGAACGGCCGGTCCTCCAAAATCCCCAGATCATCCACCGCATGATCCAGAGAGGGTTTCTCTTTCCCCGCTCCGGTCTGCAGCGCATACAGTTTCTGCACATCATAATAAAGCAGCGGCCGGGGGAACGGATTTCCCATACCATGATACTTCATGTTCCGCTGCAGTTCCGTCAGATCCATGGAACCCCAGGTACAAAAACTCGCGTCCTCGCCGCACCATTTCAGAAATTCCCGCGCCACCTCCGGAAACGGCCGCCCTTCACGCCGCAGTTCACTCATATGGAGATGGGTCACCTGTGAGATCCGGTAATGCAGCTGAGTATACACCTGCGGCGTCACCAGGCGGTGATACTCGGAAATGATCTGCAGCCGCTCATTCATCTTTACCGCGCCGATCTCAATGATCTCAAACGGGAATTCCGCGATGGAATGTTCCTTTCCCTCCGGGCTCTGATTCCATTCCAGGTCAAATACAACGTACACGCTCATAATAGCTGATTATATCATAAAAACAAGCCGGTGTATATGTATTCAACTATTATATTTTCCTAAACTGGCCGCCGAAAACCGGCCCGCACCATTTAATACGTAAACAGCTGCGTCCAGTACTTCACGCCGTTTCCGTCCTGATAGTACCCGATGCCGATGGACGTAAAGACGTCCGTCAGAATATTGGCGCGGTGGCTGGGACTGTTCATCCACTCAGCCATGACACGTTCCGGCGTGTCGTAGCCGTAAGCGATATTTTCTCCCGCCTTGCGGTAGGAAATATTGTTCTGGAAAAGAACCGTGTTGAAATACGTCCCGTCGGGGCGGTTGTGAGAGAAATTGCTGACAATCTCCCGCGCCCGGATATTGGCCGCCGCCGTCAGCTGCGCCGATTCCGTAACCGGCGAAAGTCCCGCCGCCGCGCGTTCCTGGTTCACCAGTTCTATGATCCTGGTTACATAGGAGGCGCTGCCCTGCGTACCGCCCTGGCCGCTGCCCGGATAATCATTCTGGCCGCCGGATCCGCCCTGGTTATGGTCCTGACCACCGGGGAACCAGGTCTGCGGGCCGTTCTGGGGATCGTCCTGATCACTTCCCTGGCCGTTTCCGCCCTGGCCCGGGAACCACGGGAAATCCAGATCCGGGAATTCAGAAATATCCGGGAACCATGGCAGCCAACCGCCTTGACCGTTCTCCGCGTCCTGGTTATTGCCTCCGCCGCCGGGGAAGAGATCTCCCAGGCCCGGATCACAGTCTCCCCAGACCGCCGGTCCCTGACCCGGAAACCATTCTGCGCCTTGGCCGTTACCCGTCGGATGGTTGCCCGTCGAACCGCTGCCCGCCTGGCTGTTTCCCGTCAGGTCGTTTCCGTTCTGACTGCTATCTCCGGCATTTCCCCCTGCGCTCTGGCCGTTGCCTCCGCCGCCGGGGCAAGAATTTCCCTTATCCGGCCCACAGCCTCCCCAGACCGCCGGTCCCTGACCCGGGAACCATTCTGCGCCTTGGTCGTTCTCCGTCGGATGGTTTCCTGTCGAACCATTGCCCATCTGGCTGTTTTCCGTTAAATCGTTTCCATTCTCACTGCTCTCTCCGGCACTGTCTCCTGCGCTCTGACCATTACCCGCCTGGCTGCTGCCTCCGACGCCGGGGAAGCAATCTCCCTTATCCGGCCCGCAGTTTCCCCAGACCGCCGGCCCCTGACCCGGAAACCATTCCGCTCCCTGGCTGTTGCCCGTCGGATGGTTGCCCGTCGAACCGCTGCCCATCTGACTGTTTCCCGTTAAATCGTTTCCGTTCTGACTGCTATTTCCGGCGCTGTCTCCTGCGCTCTGACCATTACCCGCCTGGCTGCTGCCTCCGCCGCCGGGGAAGCAATCTCCCGCGCCCGGTCCGCAGTCTCCCCAGACCGACGGCCCTTGACCCGGGAACCATTCCGCTCCCTGGTCCGGCGTCTCGTCCGATATGTACGTTCCGCCGCTCGACGCCGGAAACCCTGCCAGCCATTCCCGCAGGTCCCCAAAATTCTTGCAAAAGGCGTCCATTTCCGTGCCTCCGCCTTTCTCCAGCGGTACAAAATCCCCCAGCATCGCCCCGTGAGACGGTTTCGCCAACGCGCTGGAAATAAAAATACATGCTGCCGCCGCATACCATATGATCCGTTTCATAGCCTCTCCTCCTATTACAATTTTTTACATTTTTGTTACAAAATCATCGTATCACACAGAAGTTGGAAAAGCTATCGGGAATGACTGGAAGCATTTCCAGTATTCTCATAGAAAAAGCGCAGTTTCGTAAGAACCTCGTCAGAATATCTTTATAGATTAGTTCTTGTAATTTCCATCCATTTTTTGTATAATATAGGCGTACCGGAAGAGTATAATTTCTTTCGGAAAATCAAACATAAACAAAATTTCTCCCAATAGAAAGGATCTGGACGATTATGCGGAAAAACATTTTTACACGCGCGTTAGCCATCGCTCTCGCATTCACTCTCAGCGCTGTGACTCCGGTATCTACTTCTTACGCCGCTACCATTCGGACTCCGGCAGCCGACGGCACAGTCACTTACGGAAACAGCATCGTTACGATCGATGCCTCTCATACTTCGGACGGATATGTGATGGTCAAATACACCGGCAAGTCCAAACGAATCAAAGTCCGCATTACCAAAGATACGCAGTACACATATGATCTGAATACGAACGGCAACTATGAAGTTTTTCCTCTGGTCGAGGGAGACGGCACTTATAAGATCACGGTTTTTGAGCATGTAGAGGGCAGCATGTACGCGCAGGCTGTCGCCCAGGATATTTCTGTGAAGCTGACCAGTGAAACGTCTCCGTTCCTGTATCCGAACCAGTACTGCTACTTCGACATGAATTCAAAAGTAGTCGAGGTGTCCGATACGGTCTGCGAGGGTTTGACGGATCCGCTGCAGAAAGTCGCCGCTATTTACAAATACGCGACCGATAATCTGTCCTACGATTACGATAAAGCCGCGACCGTACAAAGCGGGTATCTTCCGAACAACGATAACACTCTGACCACGATGAACGGCATCTGTTTCGACTACGCATCCCTGATGGTGGCGATGCTGCGGCTCCAGGACGTTCCCTCCAAACTGGTGATCGGCTATACCAACGACGTCTACCACGCATGGGTCAGCGTTTACACGGATGAGCAGGGCTGGATCGACAATGTGATCTTCTTTAACGGCAACGAATGGAAGTTCATGGATCCGACTTTCGCCTCCACCGGCAAGGGGAATCCCTCCGTCACCGAGCATATCAAAAACTCCGCGAACTATACGGCGAAGTATTCGTACTAAAGTTAGCGGAGGTGGCAATTCATGAAAGCATCAAAATCACCGTTCAGAGGCCTGGCACTGTCAGGCTTCTGTATGCAGGTTTCCATATTACTCAGTTCTACCAATATTGAGATCTACGACGGACTGGCCGTCATGGCCGAGGACGCGGCGGATGAAACCGAAAAAAAAATCCTTACGGAAATGTCTGAAAAAGTCCGTATGGGGGAATCGTTCAGCCAGGCTGTCATCGAAGCGGACTGTTTCCCCACCTACATGATCGAGATGGTCGTCCTGAGCGAACGCATCGGCACCCTGGATGTGACGCTGAAAGGGCTGGCCGACTATTATGAGCGTGAGACCCGTCTGGCGGAAAATCTGCGCAGAGCGCTGACTTATCCGGCCATGATGGTTTTCATGCTTCTTGTGATCTTGTTTATCCTTTTTGTCCGAATCATGCCGATCTTTTCCGACGTATACGAGCAATTAGGCGCTTCGATCCCGCCGGTATCCCAGGCGGCGATTCATTTCGGCGGCATTTTAAGCGGCTTTGCCCTCGCAGTCATCGTGATCCTGGCCGCGGCGATCGTGATCTTCCGGATCCTCGGCAATCACGGCAAGCAGCCCGCTTTCGTCGCGGCGATCCTGGATTTTATCAATAACCGCTCCAACATCAGCCGCATGTCCGCTCTGCGCCGGTTCTGCGATACCATGTCCATGGCGCTGAACTGCGGATATGAATACAATGAGAGCCTGACTCTGACGGAAAAGCTGGTAGAGCACCCGCAGATCTCTCAGGCTATCGGCAAGATGAAGACCATGATCAATGATTTTGAGAATCCCAAGACTCCTTTTGAGGCGATCAAAGAAGCGGGGCTTTTCTCAGGCTTTGATCTGCAGCTTCTGCGCGTCGCTTACCGCGCCGGCAAGGAAGCTTCCATCCTTGAAAAACTGGCCGACGATTACGATCAGAAAACCACGGACGCTCTCGACGCCATGGTTTCCCGTCTGGAACCGGCTATCGTGACGGTCCTGGCCCTGGCCGTCGGTCTGGTGCTTCTGTCCGTTATGCTGCCGCTGGCCGGAATCCTGTCCGCGATCGGTTAAGGGGGCGGAGCCATGATACATATTGTCCGCGCCAAGAAAAAGCATCCATGGATCGGTTATATCGTCTCGATCGTGCTGGTGGCCGCCTTTTTATATCTGTTTTCCATAGGGGCCGGCAGCATAGCCGTAAGGACAAAAGAGGAAAATCTAAACGCACTGGTGGAAGCGGTACGGCGCGCTTCCGTCCAGTGTTATGCGATCGAAGGGCGTTATCCTCCCAGCGTAGAATATCTGGAAGAGCACTACGGGATCTCGATCGACCGTAAAGCATACAACGTATTCTACGACGGATGGGCTTCCAACGTCATGCCCGACATTACCATTTTGCCTGTTCAGGAGGAAAAGTGATGGCTTTGAAAAAATCGGCACGTTCCTCTCAGGGCGCGGAGCAGTTATTTCCGGCCCTTCTGTTTTTTGTTTTTCTGATCTGCACGATCTTTACGATCCTGATCGGCAGCCGCGTCTACGAAAATATCCGCACACGCGATAATCTTTCTTTTGAAACCGACACCGTACTGGCCTATATTACCAATAAAGTCCGCCAGGGCGACAAAAACGGCGCCGTTTCCGTCCGCGAAGAAGACGGCTGTTCGGTGCTGGTACTGACTTCTCAATACGGCGGTACCGATTACGAAACCTGGATCTACGCCCGGGACGGGCAGCTGAAACTAAGAGAACTTTTCTCCCGCAGCGACAGCGGCATGGGGATCGAGGACGGTCTGGACATCATTGACTGCGAAAAACTCGCTTTCTCGATCTCCGAATCGGAATCCGGCGAACGTATCCTGACGGTCACGCTGGGAGACACTCATACCGCGCGGCTCCTGCTGCGGAGCGGTCAGGAAGGAGGCGGCGATCTGTGAAACGACGCGAACGTACTTCCTATGCCTTTCTGATGGAAATGATGTGGGTCTGCGCTTTTTTCCTGGTCTGTTCGTGTATTTTTGTCATGGCTTTCGCCAAAGCGGAGCAAATGAGCCGGAAAGCGGACGCCATAAACCGGGCGGTGCAGGCTTCCTCCAACGCTCTGGAAGATATTTACGCCGCTTTCAGTTCCTCGACCGCTGCTTCCGACGCGGAAAGCGACTGGAATGCGGCGGTATCTGAGGCCGTCGCTGCTTCGGCCCAGGCCTATTCAACGGCAGATTTCACGCTCCGGATCACCACAGAACTTTCCGACCGGCTCCTGACCGTCACCGTCGCCGCGACAGACACCCGCGACGGCGAAGAACTCTGTTCTATGACCGGCGCGCGGGCGGCTTCCGCCGAAGCGTACGCTCTCTGCGGCGCGGAAAGGAGGCCGGCATGAAGAACCGTATCTCCATCGGCATCTCGTCGATCGTCCTGATCTTTATGATCCTCTGCCTGTCGGTATTCAGCCTGCTTAGCCTGAGCGACGCCAAGACCGCCCTTTCTTTTGCGGAACGCCACGCCGACGCAGTCCGCATTTATTATGAGGCGGACGCCAATGGACAGCAGTTCATCCGCGACTTCCGCCGGGCCATTGCGGACGGGCAGGATACGCAGGCCGCCATGGACGCCGCTGCAGGCCAGCTCTTCACCGTCAGACAAAATAACGTCACGGAATCTGGTTCCGTTCTCTGCGATATCAACCTGGCCAACGGCCAGACCCTGCGCGTGGAACTGTCCGGCGACGGTTCGGATATATTGTCCTATTACATTTATAATGACCAGGAATATGACCTGGACACCCATCTGCCGGTCTTTAGCGGAACCGACGGTTTTTAATCCGCCGCGAACGCACACAAGGTCCCGTATATTATTTGCCGGCCGCTCCGTTTCCGCAATCGGAATCCTTTTTACGATCCGAAACCAGGCGGCCACGGCCATAGAAAGGATAGAGAACATGATAGAAGATATTTTAAGACAGGCCGTGCAGGAGGGGGCCTCCGACATCTTTATGATCCCGGGCCGGCCCATTTCCATGAAGATCGGCGGCAGCATCCGCTGCATGAACGATGAAAAGATCTTTCCCGACGCCATGGACAAACTGATCGAGGAGATCTATACGATCAGCCGCCGCCCCATGAAGCGCGTCGAGGAAACCGGCGACGAGGACTTCTCTTTCGCGCTCCCGGGACTTTCCAGGTTCCGCGCCAGCATTTTAAAACAGCGCAACTCTCTGGGCGCGATCATCCGCGTCGTCCGTTTCGAACTGCCCGACCCGACGCAGCTGGGTATCCCCGACGGCGTCCTGAAAGTATCCCAGCTGAAAAAAGGCCTGGTTCTGGTGACAGGTTCCGCCGGCAGCGGCAAATCCACGACTCTGGCCTGTATCATTGACAAGATCAACCACGAGCGGGGCGCCCATATCATTACGCTGGAAGACCCGATCGAATACCTCCACCGCCACGATAAGTCCGTCGTGACCCAGCGTGAGATCGGCCAGGATACGACCAGCTACGCCAGCGGTCTCCGCGCCGCTCTGCGCCAGGTGCCCGACGTGATCCTCTTAGGCGAGATGCGCGACCACGAGACGATCCGCACCGCCATGACGGCGGCGGAAACCGGCCATCTGGTCATTTCCACGCTGCACACCGTGGGCGCGGCCAATTCCATCGACCGTATCGTAGACTCGTTCTCTCCGGACGGCCAGCAGCAGATCCGCATCCAGCTGTCCATGGTCCTGCAGGCCGTGATCTCCCAGCAGCTCCTGCCGACCAAGGACGACCGTCTAGCTCCGGCTTTCGAGATCATGTACTTAAACAGCGCGATCCGCAACCTGATCCGCGAAAACAAGATCCATCAGATCGACAACGTGATCTCCACCAGCTCTTCCGAGGGCATGGTGAGCATGAACAACAGCCTGCTGAAGCTCTACAGCCAGGGCCGGATCGATAAAGAGACCTGCATCGCCCACAGCACCGACCAGGAGCGCATGAGGACAAGGCTGGGCTGACTGCCTGCCGGTTCAGCGGCCTGCCATTTACTTTGCCCATCGTGACATAGCTGACATAGCGGCTGCGCCGCCGCAGACGCGGTCAACACGGGCCGGCAAAAACCAAAACGATATGGTAAATCTGCAAAAACCGAAAAATGATCATCAAAAAAGGACTGCCGCGCGGCCAGTCCTTTTTTGGTATCCGTTCAAATGTCCGCTCAGCCGCAAACGCTGCCGGCCGCGTTCCGTTCCATAGCAGGAAACCCCGCCCAAACGGAAACTTCCGCGTCCACTCTTACCGCTCCGCTTCGTCCTCCCGCATCCGCACGGCCTCGATCTCCGACATCCAGTCCCAGTACGGCGACATGTTCTCCGGCAGCGTGCCGGTGTCCACGCGCTCCGCAGAAAACAGGAGCACATCTTTCCGTTGGTAGACCGGGATCTCCACCGCCCAATCCATCAACAGTTTCAGGGCGTTTTCATAATTGGTTTTCCGCTTTTCCGGGTCCGCGGACTGCCGCCCCAGCAAGATCCACGTGTCCAGATTGGGGTCCGTGATCCAGTAATAATTGCTTGGCCCCTTAGAACCGTACCGCTGGTACAGGGCCGGGTCCTCCTCCGTCTGCCAGGCGGCGCACCACAGTTCCACGGCTCCGGTCTGGTAGCTGTAGCTCATGTCAGACTCTTCCGGATAATCCCGCACCGTCAGACCGAACCCGATCTGCGCCAGCGCTTCTCCGGCTTTCCGAATCAGTTCATAGCAGGGATGGTCTCCCGTCCCGCCCCCGGCGACCGCACATTCATAGCTCATTTTCGCGCCGGAGGGAGCGCCCGTCACCTTTCCGCCGCTCACGCTGTATCCGGCTTTCGCAAAAAATCCCAGCGCCGCTTCCAGCGCCGCCGCCTGCCTTTCCTCCGCGGTCATTTCTTCCGTATAAATGGACTCGCCGCCGGCGTTCACGGAATATGCCTCGCGATACCCGCTGTCTCCGGCCTGCGGAACCGCCCAGGACGTCCTCGTCCCCGGATACTCCACCACATTTGCGGCCGCTCCGTAATATTCTTCCACTGCTTCGTCCCGATACGCAGCGATCACGGTCGCCAACGCTTTCCGCAGGGCTTTGGAAGCGTCCGAAGAACCGTCGCTGCCCACTTTCACCTGGCTGGCGTTGATTCCCACATAGCCGTAACCCGGATGATCGGTCAGACGCACGGCGAGCGTCGGGCCGTCCGCGGTCCATTCCGGCGACGCGCCGTTTTCCCGAGAGATCCAAGCCGCCAGTTCGGAGGAATACGGCAGATCCGCTGCATCCAGCGTTCCCGCCGCGACGGCCTCCGCTTTCTCCTCTTCCTCCATCGCTATGTACTGCAGATGATCGATCCCCGGCTTCCCCTTGTAGTACTCCGGATTGGCGTCCAAATTGACCGTATTCTCCGCATAATCACTGAAAACATACGGTCCGGCTCCCATCGGAGCGCCCGTTTTCTCTTTTACGGACGCCAGATCGCCTTTCGGGAACCCAAACATCTGCCGCTCGTAATCGTAAAGCTCCGCGTCCCCGTAATAATGCAGCGGCGCGATCGGGAACCGCAGCCGGCAGAGATCGGCGTCGTTCATGCGCGTCGCGACGATCTGCAGAGAATAATCGTCCACCCGCCGGATCCCGGAAATGCTCGTGACCGTCTCATCCAACGGCTGCCCGGCCAGATATTCCGCATCCAGATACTGCCAGAGCGAATGGCCCGAAAACGCGTAGTCGGAAACCCGTTTATAATCGCTGCCGTAAGCCTCAAAGATCGCCTGCCAGAAATCCTCCGCCGACGCTCCCTCTTCCAGCGGGTAACCGCACCGCCCGGCGATCGTCTCCAGGGATTCCTCCGGTCTGGCGTAGCCATTGTCCACACAGAAATCCACGATCGCCCGGATGAACGCCATCTCTGCCTCCACAAGGCCGTTTTCCCAGAAATCCCGCTGTGTCTCCTCTGTCCAGTACGTAAAATCCGTATTGTCCTCGCCCGCCCAGATCAAAAGCTGATACAGCGGGAACATACTCTGGCGGTATTCCTCCAGCCCCTGGATCGGCACTTCCGACAGATGCAGACCGCCGTCATAAGCGGGGTCCAGCAGCACATACATGGTGAAGATCACATCGTCGATCGTGACCGGCTCTCCGTCGGAAAACTTCAGATCGTCCCGGATCCTCATCTCATAAAGAAACGTGCCGTCCTCCTGCGCCGTCACCGTCACGTCCCCCGCACCGGTATACTCGTACTCCACGCCGTCGTAAGACCGGCTCTCCCCCTCGACGCTGTGGCTGATGGGAATTCCCGCACGGTCCAGCGTCAGCGTATAAAGCGAAACCGCATCCACGATGAACCGGTCGGCTGCGGATTCCGCATAAAACGGCGAAAAAACGCCCGACAGCCCGTCTCCCACCGACACCCGCAGCGTATATTCTTTCGGAGGCTCTTCCTGCGGCGGCTGTTCTGCGGAAGTACTTTCTTCCGCGGACGATGCCGCCCCGGTCGATTCCGCAGAGACCGGTTCCGCACTCGTCTCCGTCTCCTGGGACTGTTCCTCCGTTTTTCTGCCGCATCCCGCCGCCAATACCGCGGCTGCCGCCAGGACCATAAGCATACGTCCCCAGCCGGATCTTCTCATACCTGCTTCCTCCCTATCCGATTTCCCGGACTGCTTCCATATCGCCCGGACCGCCATTTCTCCGTATATCCGTGATTTCGCGTTCCGCCCTGACGCGCAGCGTTCGTAAATATCACGGATCTAAGATCGTTCCGTCCGCGCGCCTAAGCAATGCCGTCCAGATCAAACTTCTCCAGCCAGGCTTTCGCCTCCGCGCAGACGCCCCGCAGGCAGGCCTCGTCAAACGGGCTCTCCAGACCGGCATTCTGCAGAAGTTCCGTGAACACCCGGCTGCCGCCCTGCGACGTGTAGGCCATATAGCGCTCCCAGGCGGCCCGGCGGTCTTTCTGCAGCAGCGCCCAGAACTGCAGCGACACGGTCTGCGCCAGGCAGTAGTCAATGTAATAGAACGGGCTGGAGTAAATATGGTGCTGCCGCTGCCAGCCCTCGCCGTCCGCATAGAACGGGATCCCGCCGTCCAGCTTCATCCAGGGCATATACACGCCGAGCAATTCTTTCCAGACGCCGTGGCGCTGTGCGGGCGTCATCTCCGGCCGCTCGAACACGATATGCTGGAAATGATCCACCATCGTCCCGTAGGGAATGAACGTCAGCGCGCCCGTCAGATGGCTGTAATAGAATTTGCGTGTATCCGGCCCGAAAAAGCCCTCGGCCCACGGCCACGACATAAACTCCATGGACATGGAATGGACCTCGCAGGCCTCCATTCCCGGCCAAATATAGGAGGACGGGATCCGGTCCCGGTTGGCGTAATACGCAAACGCGTGGCCCGCCTCGTGGGTGACGACCTCCACATCATGCTGGGTGCCGTTGAAATTGGCGAAAATGAACGGCACGCCGTAATCCGGGATGCTGGTGCAGTAGCCGCCGCCCTTTTTGCCCTCGGTGCTCAGCACATCCAGCAGCTGATTGTCCAGCATCATCTGGAAAAATTCGCCCGTCTCCGGTGAAAGTTCCTTATAAAATTTCAATCCGTGCGCCAGGATCTGCTCCGGGTTCCCCACCGGGCGCGGGTTGCCGGAACGGAACTGCAGCGCGTTATCGGCAAAGCTCATCGGGTACTCCTTGCCCAGCCGCTTCGCCTGCTCCTCGTAAATGGACGCGGCCACGGGCACCAGATACTTCTGCACCGCCAGGCGGAATTTCTCCACGTCCTCTTTCGTGTAGCAGTCGCGGCCCATGCGGTAATACGCCAGCGTCGTGAAGCCCTCATAGCCCAGCCTGCGGCCCATTCCATCGCGCAGATGCACCAGCTGATCGTAGATCCGGTCCAGCTGTTCCTGGTTCTCCTTGTACCACCGCCCCTCGGCCTGCCACGCGGCCAGACGGCGGGCGTCGTCCGCGTCCGTCTTGAACGGCGACATCTGCGACAGCGTATAAACGCCTCCCTCGAACGGGATCTGCGCGGAAGCCAGCAATTTTTCATATTCCTGCACCAGATCGTTCTCTTTCTGCATATCCGGCACCAGCTCCGGCGAAAAGGTCTTTAACGAGATCTCCTCCCGCAAAAACATCAGCTTGCCGTACTCGGCCTCGAAATCAGGCCGGAACGGACTTTCCAGTAGCGCCCGGGTCCATTCCTGCATACAGATCCCCAGCTCCGGCAGCGCCGTATTCCAGAAATGGGACTCCTCGTCGTAGAACGCGTCCCTGGTGTCGATGGAATGGCGGATGTGCGCCAGCGACTCCTCCGTAGAAACATGCGCGTCCAGCTTCTCTTTCTCCAGGAACGCCTCGCGGGCCTGCCCGTAATCCTCCGCCGTTTTCAGGCGGCCGATCAGGGCCTGGTACTGTTTTTTAAGCTCGTCCTTGTCCGGACGGGTGTACTGCATCTCAGAAAATTTCATGGGAATCCTCCTCCTCCTTCACATATCTGTGCTTCTTCTCCGTTTGGTTCGCCGCCCGCCGCAGCGGACCGCAGACCGCCGTATTGATTACAGTGTACTACGAAATCTTCTAAATTACAACCTTTTAAAAGCTCCGGGCCAGTTTTTCATCCTTTCACACTGTCCGGGGGGATTCTGGATGGGAAAGGTCCTGCGCACCCGGGAGAATCTGGAAGCATTGAAAGCTCTGATCAAATATGATATAATAGGGGTACTCTACCAGCATATTTATTAAAAAATATGCCGAAATGGAACAGGAGGGGGTCAACAATATGGTTGAGGACGCGTTGATTCTTGATATTGATATCGTATTGGCGGAGCAAGAAAAAAAGTTAAAGAAGATCGTGGCTGAGAAAGATGCAGCTCTCTCCGAGAAAGACGCTCTTATTCGATCTCTCCAAGCCCAGCTGCGACAGCTACAGGGAGCAGAGGATCCGGCATCCGGCAAACCTGCCGCCAAATAAAGAATACCGTTTCTCTGCGCTGCCAGGTCCAGCTAAAAGCAGTCCGTCTCACATTTCTGCGAGGCGAACTGCTTTTATTATGCGTCACTATTGTAAACGGTACAAAACAAGCCGATTTTCAAGCACCTCCGTTTCTGAGATAATACCTGTATCAATCTTAGAAACGGAG
>CANQYH010000014.1 GCA_947628025.1 uncultured Lachnospiraceae bacterium
GAACTGCGCCTCGTCCACGATCACGCAGTCATAGGCCTGTATCTCCTCATCCGCCATGGCCGTCAGCTGTTCCAAAAGGATCCCGTCCTTTTCCAATCCGATCCGGGATCGTATGGTGTAATCCCCGTCCCGGGAATCCATCCTGGGCTTTACCAGCAGCGCCTGCTTCCCTCTCTCATAATAGTTATACTCCACCATCAGGGCATTGGCCGTCTTGGAACTGCCCATCGCGCCGTAGCGAAAATACAATTTAGCCATCGTAATGTCCTCTCTTCCGTTCTTTTCAATAAAAGCGGCGATCCTCTGCGGTTCGATCCGCCCGTCACGCGCGGACAAACGGGATCCCGCCTCTTTTCAGGAAACCAGCCGCTGCGTCGTCCCACCCCTGTTCCAGGGAACGGTCCATGGAAAATACATTGACGGACGTCCCCGTGACGCAGGAGATCCGGCCGTCCTCATAACGGATATTGAGATAAAGCCCCCGGATCTGTTCCGCTTTCAGGCCAAAACTCCCGCTCTGCGTGAACCGTTCCACCGCCTGCGGAGGCAGCTGCAGCACGATCTGGAAGCTTTCCGGCAGGCGCTTCCCTTTGATCAGAGAAAAACAGTACGACTTTACCATCGCCCAGGCGGAATATTCTTCGATCCTGCCCAGTTCCAGCTCCTGATCGGAAAAATATCCCTGCCGGATCCTGCCGTCCACATGGAACGAATTGAACGTCACGACCGTGGCTTCCCGCAGCAGGAATTTGTCAAACAACGTCCCGACAAACAGCTCTGACGTAAATTTTTTCTGGTCCTCGATCTCAAGCGCAACCATCCGTACCGCCTCCTTTCGCGCCTCTTCCCGCACGCTTTCTATCTTATCCTATCTGTCCCGTCATTGCAAGTCCCAAAATCAGAAACGCCGGACCGCCTCTTTTTCGCCGAAAAATCCGGCTCCGCGCTTTCCCTTTCCAAAAGATTGTGCTATGATGGAACCGGACGCGGGAAACGAAACGCCCGCCTGCGCAATGCAAAATAAAAAGGAGAGTTTCATCATGAATCAGAATTCTTATCTGGAGGGACTGGAGGAACTGCTGAAAGCCGGCGTCTCCCCCTATCACTGCGTCCTGCACGCGGCCCGGATACTGAAAGAAGCCGGTTTTTCAGAACTGGCGCTTACGGGAGACTGGGATCTGAAACCGGGACACGGTTATTTTCTGCCTTTGTTTGACTCGACGCTGGCCGCCTTTACGATCGGAGAACATCTGACCGGGCGGCCCGTCCTGCGCATGGAAGCCGCCCACACCGACTGGCCGTGCATGCGGATCAAGCCCTCGCCGGAGGTGGCCTCCAACCGCTACGGCAAGCTGAACGCGGAGGTCTACGGCTCCCCCATCCTGAACACCTGGCTGGACCGCCCTCTTTCCTTAGCCGGAAAGGTCAGCGCCGCGGGACCGGATCCGTTTCATCCCCAGATCCGCTTTGTCGATCTTAAAGACCCGCTGCTGGTCATCCCCAATCTGGCGGTCCATATGAACCGGGAGGTAAACGACGGCGTCAAGCTGAATCCACAGGTCGATCTTCTCCCGCTGATGACCATGATCACGGAGGACACGGACAAGGACCGCTTCTTCCTGAACCGGCTGGCACAGGAAACGGACTGCGCGCCGGAAGAGATCCTGGACTACGAGCTCTGCGTTTACAACACGGAAGCGCCGGTCCTGACCGGGCTGAACCATGAATTTATCAGCTCGCCCCGTCTTGACAACCTGACATCCGTATACGCCTGTCTGACTGCGGTTACGGCAGGTTACAGGGACAACGGCATCAATCTGATCCTCCTCTACGACAACGAGGAGATCGGCAGCCGCACGAAGCAGGGCGCGCTCTCCAGCGTCACGGAACGGATGCTGGAAAAGCTGTTCCTCTCTCTGGGCTATGACCGCCGGACTTATCTGGATACCGTGATGGACGGATTCCTGCTGTCCATGGACGTGGCCCATGCGCTGCATCCCAACCATCCGGAAAAATGCGACATCAAGAACCAGATCTGCCCGGGAGACGGCGTAACGCTCAAAATGTCCTCGAGCCAGAGCTACTCCACCGACGCCTCCTGCATCGGCGTCGTGGAAAGCCTCTGCCGGAGCAGAGAAATCCCCTACAAAAAATTCTCCAACCGCTCCGACATGCGCGGCGGCTCCACTCTGGGGGCTATCTCTTCCGCCATGCTTTCCATAAGGACCGTGGATCTGGGCGTCGCGATCCTGGCCATGCACTCGTCCAGGGAACTGATGGCCCACAAAGACCAGGAAGCACTGGACGCGCTGGCGGCCGCGTTCTTCCTCGCCTGACGATCCGAGCTGCCAGCGGCCGGCTATGGTCCTGCATGTATTGGAGCTTCCGATTTCCGATCTGCCGGGGATCCGCATGGCAGCCGGCCGTTTTCCCGCATAGAAATGATATCCAAAAGAAGCCTCCGGGGTCTATTCCTCGAAGGCTTCTCGGTATAATTCAAAAAAATTGACCTGCGGTCTCGGATCGTTCGACGAAAAATGGATATCCGACCATACCTCATCGGAAAAGGCCGGCGTATTCTCCATCTCAAACTGCGAATAGATCTGCCGGAACAGCTGGTTCTTCCGCTCCTCATAGAGACGGGTCTTCCTGAGCGCCGTAGCCGCCGCGTCGTAATCGTCGACGCACTGGATGATATAATACTGCCCGCCGCTTTCAACGAGCGGGCTGATCTCTCCCTCGGCCAGAGCAAAGGCCGCTTCTTCCACCGCCTGTTCCTCTTCCCCGCGGCCCATCGAGATTTCCACTTCCTCCCGCTCGCTGACCTCCCTGGCCACCGCCGCGAAATCGCTGCCCTCCCGGTTCACTCTTTCCAGCGCATCCTCTGCCTCCTCCCGGTCGGAAAGCTGGATCATGCGCACGGTAATCACCTTGGCCTCGCTGTCGCTGACCTCCAGATCCACCTGGGACGTCAGTTCCTCCACCAGCTTATTGGCGCGGTAATAGTCCTGATACAGCGCCAGAGCCTCCTCGCGGGTAAGGCCCATATATTTAACCTCTTCATCCGAAAGGCTGTCAAAATAAGTATCCGCCAGAGACTGGATCCGTTCTTTCTCCGCGCTGGAAAGAACCATCTCCCTCTTGTCCGCCAGGAGATTGACAAGCTTCATATTCTGCATAAACTCCCGAATCTGGCTCAGCAGATAGGACTCGAACGTCTCGCCGCTTTCCAGGACCACATCCCAGAGAGCGTCTGTATAGACCTCTTCATAGCGATTCCGCTCCGTCGTCGCCACCATCATGATCTGCGGTCTGGAATAATCCACTTCCACGGCCTCTTCCTCGGCAAAAGGGAATCCTGCCCCGCAGCCGGACAGCCAAAAGGCCGCCAGCAATAAAGCCAGCAAAAATCGTTTCATGAACCGCTTCCTTTCTTTTCCGCACGAAAAGCACCTGCCCGCGGCCTTTCGCGCAGGCAGATGCCATCCGACTCTAATACAACAGATTCAGCAATACGGCGATCAATATCCCCAACAGCGCTCCGGCCAGCACCTGCAGCGGCGTATGGCCTACAAACTCTTTCAGCTTCTCCTGGACCTCCCGGCCGTTCAGCTTGAACCAGTCCTGTTCCACGATCAGGTTCAACAGCTTCGCCTGTTTGCCGGTCTCCTGCCGGACCCCGATCGCATCGTACATCACGACCGAAGCCAGCACGAAGCTGACCGCGAATTCGAAAGAGCCCACGCCATAGCACAGCGCGGCCGAAACCGTCAGCGCGCAGACCGTGGACGAATGGGAACTGGGCATACCGCCCGATCCCACCAGCCGTTCCGCGCGGAACGAACGATTTAATCCTACGTCGATCAGCGTCTTCAGCACCTGCGCGACGAGCCACCCGACGACGGCGCTGACCAGCACCTGATTGCCCGTGATCTCATCCCAAATACGCATTGTTTTCCTCGCCTCTCTCCCACTCCATGGGGGCCTGAGGTCAGACCGTCAGTTCATCATACAGCTGCTGGTACCTGCGGGCCGACGTCCCCCAGGAGAAATCTTTCGCCATGGCCCTCGCCGCCATCGCGTTCCACTCTTCCGGTTTTTCCCGGTGAACCCGCTCCGCATAACGGATCGTATTCAGCATCTCGTGGGCATTATAATTGGCGAACGAAAAGCCGGTGCCGGTCCCCTCGTACTCGTTATACGGCTCCACCGTGTCCCTGAGCCCGCCCGTCTCGCGGACGATCGGGAGCGTCCCGTAGCGCAGTGCCATAAGCTGGCTCAGGCCGCAGGGCTCAAACAGAGACGGCATCAAAAACGCGTCGCAGGAAGCGTAGATCTTGTGGGACAGCGGATTCGAATAGGAAATATTCGCCGATACTTTTTCCGGGTACTTCATGGCGAAATACCGGAACGTATTTTCATAGCGCTCCTCGCCGGTCCCCAGCACCACCAGCTGGATATCGTCCTGGCACAGCTCCTCCATCATATACTGGATCAGATCGAACCCTTTCTGGTCCGTCAGGCGGGAGACGATGCCGATCATCAGCACCTCGTCCTTTTCCTCCAGGCCCAGATCCTTTTGCAGGGCCCGCTTATTTTTGATCTTTTCTTTCCGGAAATTCCCGATGTCATAATTCTGGACGATGTACCTGTCCGTCTTAGGATCAAACTCGTCGTAATCAATCCCGTTGACGATCCCCCGCAGGCTGTTGGAACGGGCCCGCATCAGACCGTCCAGCCCCTCGCCGTAAAACGGCATCTTGATCTCTTCCGCATATGTGTCGCTGACCGTCGTGATCGCGTCGGCGTAGACGATGCCGCCTTTCAGGAGGTTGCCGTTGTTATAGGCCTCCAGCTTATCCGGCGTAAAGTAGTAATCCGAAAGCCCGGTGATCCGTTTGATCGTGTCGATGTTCCAGATGCCCTGGAATTTCAGGTTATGGATCGTGATC
Source organism: uncultured Lachnospiraceae bacterium (assembly GCA_947628025.1). Classification (GTDB taxonomy): domain Bacteria; phylum Bacillota; class Clostridia; order Lachnospirales; family Lachnospiraceae; genus UBA3402. The sequence continues at coordinate 4,953 of CANQYH010000014.1, forward strand.
ACCGACTTCATATCGCGGAAAAACGCTCCGCCGTGGAACCGGTCTTTCAGATAGACCGGGATCAGCCCCGTCTGCCAGTCGTGACAGTGGATCACATCCGGCTGGAATCCAATGACCGGCAGCGCCGACAGGGCCGCGTTGCAGAAAAACGCAAATTTTTCCAGGTCGTACAGCCAGTCGCCGTAGGGAGCGTCCCCGTTGAAGTACCACTCATTATCAATAAAATAAAAGGTAACCCCCTCATACACGTACTGCAGGATACCCACGTAACGGCTCTCCCCGATATAATCCATATAAAAGTAATCGACGGGCGCCAACGCGTCTTTCCACTCCTGCTTCATGCAGCGGTACTTGGGAATCATGACTCTTACATCGTATTTTTCCTTATCAAAGCATTTCGGCAGAGATCCGACCACGTCCGCCAGTCCCCCCGTCTTGATAAACGGCACAGCCTCCGACGCCGCGAATAATATCTTCTTCATGAAAGCAACCTCCTCAAATAGAATCTACGCCTGATCCATTATAGTATACAATACTTTCCCGAAATTAGGAAGTAGAATCTTGGAGGTTTTGTATCGTTTTCCGGAAAAATTCTCCTTTCCGCCGCAAAATACCGGCGGTATCCCCAACGGCTACATCCGACGGTACTCGAGGCGGATTTTGTCCGACAAAAGGGCGATAAACTCAGAGTTGGTCGGCTTGCCTTTCCCGTTGCTGACCGTATAGCCGAAGATCTCGTTGATCGTATCCATCTTCCCCCGGCTCCAGGCCACCTCGATGGCGTGGCGGATCGCCCGCTCCACGCGGCTGGGCGTCGTCTGGTGCTTCTTGGCGATATTCGGATACAAAACTTTCGTGACGGAAGCCAGCATATCCTGGTCCTGCACGGAAGAAATGATCGCGTCCCGCAGGTACTGGTACCCTTTGATATGGGCCGGTACGCCGATCTCATGCAGGATTTGCGTCACGTCGTTTTCCAGGTTCTGCCGCATATACTCGTTCTGGCTCTCGTAAGGCTTGACCTTGCGGGTGCTGGGCAGGGCCACTCCTTTCGGGCGGACCGAATAGCTGGCCAGCCGCCGGATCTTATCGACGACTACTTCGCGGTTAAACGGTTTCATGATAAAATAACTGGCTCCCAGATGGAACGCGTCGCCGGCCACATTCTCGCTGCCCGCGGCGGAAACCATTATGAAAGACGGCTGTTTCGTCAGTCTCTCCTCATGCTTTATCTTTTCCATGACGGTCAGTCCGTCCATTCCGGGCATAATAATGTCCAAGAGGACTACGTCTGGTTTGGTATTTACGATCATTTCGTAGGCGTCGTTCCCGTTCTCGGCCTTTCCTACGACCTGGATCCCGTCTTCGGACGACAACATATCCTGAAGCAGTTCCAGCGTTTTAGGGTTGTCTTCTGCGATAGCTACGTTTAAAGTGGGTGTCATTTTTTGTCCTCCTTTTTTGTTGGTATTACGATTATAAACTTGGGGAATTGCCGCTTGCAAATGGATTTTATCGCAAGTTTCGACACGAAAAGAGCAAAATACTGCACTATTTTTGGGTTTATATGCGATATTTTAAAAAAAATAGACTTTTTAGAAATTTTATTGCCGATCTGTGCAACAGAAAAACGGCCCAAAACGCCGTTATTTTGGGCCGTCTGCCGTTATGTTATGTCAATGAAACGCAAATGCCGGAAAAAACTCTCTTACTCCCGCGCGCCGCTGACGATCCGGTAATAGGCCCCGGCCGTCAGTTTGTAGACCGCCGCATAGAAGACGCCGAATACGGCGAAGCACAAAACCGTCATGCCGGCAAACAGCGGCAGGCTGACCGATCCCATCATCATCATGATCCTCCAGAGCATCGGGAACGCAAACGCCAGGTGGACGCCGGCAAACACCAGCGGCAGGAAGAAGACGGTCAGGATCTGGGAGTTGACGCTCCGGCGGATCTCCCGCTTCGTCATGCCCACATTCTGCATGATCCCGAACCGGGACTGATCTTCGTACCCCTCCGAGATCTGCTTATAATAAATGATCAGTACCGACGCGAAGATAAACACAAGGCTGAGCAGCAGCCCCAAAAACAGCAGTCCGCCGTTCAGCTGCTTCACATCCGCCCGGTTGGCGGCGCGGCTCTGGATATCGGTCCGCGTGATGCCGCTGCCCGGGGTCCGGCGCAATGCACTGACATTTTCCAGGATCCTGGACACCTCCGCTTCGGCCGTCTCCAGATCTTCTCCGTTTTCCATGTCGCAGCCGTAGACCCAGTACAGATCGATCCAGGGCAGGCCCCTGCTGCTGATCAGTCCGCTCAACGGAGCGATACATGCGTCCAGGTCGGCGACCACCACATTGATGATCGTAGAGCCGGAAATGGCCACGCTGAGGCCGTCCTCTATGAACCGGTCCAGCACGGCTTTCACGCAGTAGGTTTTCCCCTCGGCAAACGTGATCGTATCCTGCCGGTAATCGGTTCCGACGCAGTAGATCAGACATTCTCCATCCTCCAGCACCGCTTCCGTTCCCATGCAGGTGTTAAAGTCCTCCAGGGAAAAGAACTGCACCGTTCTCCCGCCGTAAGCCTGGGCGGCGGTCAGATCGGGGATATGTTCCATATCGACCGCAAATACATCGTCCACATAGACTGCGTAGGCCTCGGCCTTTCGGTAGGAGATCACGTTTGTGTGGACTGGGACCGGCTGGGCCGCATCCGCGCCTGCCGGGACATTTCCTCCCGTCACCGCCTCCCGGTAAGCCTCGATGTGCTCTTCATCCAGACCCTCCAGACTGTCCGAATGGATCTCCACGACGATCTGCCGCGGCCACGAGTTCCGGATGTGCGTCTCGTCGCCGGTATAAAGCGTGACCGTGCAGGACAGCATGACCAGCACCATCGTGCTCAGGATGCAGATGGAAGCCAGTCCCTCCCCGTTCCTGCGCATCCGGTACGCCATCGAAGAGACGGACACAAAATGATTGGCACGGTAATAGTAGCGTTTGTTTTTCTGCAGGACCCGGCAGAGCGTGACGGACCCGACGACAAAGAGAACATACGTGGCTGCGATCACCAGCACCACCGCCACAAAAAAGAGCATCAACGCCTCGATGGGTTCCTGGATCATAACTGCCAGGAAATAGGCGATCCCCAGAGAGATCAAGCCTGCCAGCGTCAGCAGCCATCTGGCCCTGGGCGGTTTCTCTCCCACCTGGCTGCTCTGCAGAAGATCGAGAGGTTTTAAGAACCAGACCCGCAGGATGGAGCAGATCATCAGAAACAGGTAGATCTCCGCAAAGATGCGCACCGTGAGCCGGACCGCTCCCAGACTGACGCTGATCTCATAATCCGTATCCAGGCCGACGATATTCAAAAGCCCGATCTCCCCCAGCTTGGAAAAGAGCATCCCCAGCAGGAGTCCGCCGCAGACGGACACAAGCGTCGAAAGCACGCTTTCCCAGACGATGATGCGGGCGATGTTTTTCTTGTCCATGCCCAGGACATTGTAAAGGCCGAACTCCCGGTTCCTCTGGCGGATCAAAAACGAATTGGTATAAAAAAGGAAAAGCGCCGCGAAAAGCCGGATCACGATCGCGCCCAGCCCCAGGATCGAGGTCAAAAACCCGCTGCCGCGCACGCGCTCCATGACCGGCGCGTCGACAAGGAAGCACATCAGGTAGTGCATCATGACCATAATGCTGCCGGTCATCATATACGGCACGTACAGCCGCTTGTTTTTGCGGATCCCGTCCGCCGCCAGCCGCCTGTAAACATGGGTCTTCATCCGCGCTCACCACCCGTCTGCAGCATGATCAGCGTGTCGGAGATCTTCTGGTACATCTGGCTTTCGGAGGAATTGCCCCGGTAGATCTGGTGGAACACTTCGCCGTCCTTGATAAACAGCACCCGGCTCGCGTGGCTGGCGGCCTTGACCGAGTGCGTCACCATCACAATGGTCTGGCCGGACTCGTTGATCTGGCTGAACAGGCGGAGAAGCTCGTCGGTGGACCGGGAATCCAGCGCCCCCGTCGGCTCGTCGGCCAGGATCAGTTTCGGTCCGGTGATCAGCGCCCTGGCGACGGCGGCCCGCTGCTTCTGTCCTCCCGAAACCTCGTAAGGGTATTTTTTCAGGATGTCGGAGATGCCCAGCTGCCGGGCGATCAGGCTTAACCGGCTCTCCATCTCCTCGTAACCTTTTCCGGCCAGCACCAGGGGCAGATAGATGTTGTCCTCGATGGAAAATGTGTCCAGAAGATTAAATTCCTGGAACACGAAGCCCAGGTTATCCCGCCTAAACGCGGCGATCTGGGATTCCTTGATCTTCTGCAGATCCTGTCCGTCCAGAAAGACGCTGCCGGAGGTAGGGCGCACGAGGGCGGCCAGAATGTTCAAAAGCGTGGTCTTGCCGGAGCCGGATTCGCCCATGACGGCGACGTATTCGCCCTGTTCCACGGAAAAGGTTACATTTTTAAGTGCTTCGACCCTGGCTCCGCCGAAGCGGGTGGCATAGATCTTTTTCAGGTTGGTTACCTGCAGGATGCTCATTGGTTTTGTTTCCTCCTTGATGTGTGGATTCGATCTTCCGATATGCGGGGAACCGTTTATGAACACATTATAAAGGAACCGGGGCCGGGATTTCCATGGAACGGACTTACAGTTTGCGGTTCGGGACTTACAGTTTTGTAAGATTTCTCCCGGAAAACAGCCTACTCCGGCCGCGTCTCTTCCTGGCTCAGGTCGATCAAAACGGAAGTTCCCCGGCCGGGCTCGGACTCGGCCCAGATCCTGTAACCTAAGTTCTCGCAGACGCGGCGGCAGAGGTACAGCCCGAGACCGCTGGCCTTTTTATCGGTTCGGCCGTTGTAACCTGTGTAACCTTTTTCAAAGATACGCGGCAGGTCCTCCGGGGCGATCCCGATGCCGGTGTCCCGGATACAGAGGGTCTTCGGCGCTTTCAGCCCGATACGGATGCCGCCGGTGCGGGTGTATTTAAGCGCGTTGGACAGCAGCTGCTCGACCACGAAGCAGAGCCATTTCTCATCTGTAATCACCGTCGCGCCCACCGGCTCATAGGTCAATGTCAGGCCGCGGCGGATGAACTGGGCGGCGAATTTACGGACCGCCTGGCGGAGGATCCCGTCCAGATCGCAGGCGCGGAACACATAATCCGTGGACTCGGAGTCCAGGCGCAGAAACGCCATGACCATTTCCACATACTGCTCGATCCGCTGGAGGTCCTCGGCGACCAGGCGGGCAAAATCGCTGTCCTCATTCTGCAGATTGAGGCGGATGGCGGCGATGGGCGTCTTGATCTGATGGACCCATACGGTGTAATAATCGATCATCTCCCTGTACCGGCGGTTCAGCAGAGCCGTCTGCTCCGCCTGCTCTTCGCACAGCTGCCGCAGGATCGCCTGGTAACCCGCCTCCGCGGCGCTTTCCGGTTCCGGCAGAGCGTCCAGCATATGAAGCAGTTCTTCGGCAGAACCCTGAAAGGTCTCCAGACGCTTCAAAAGACTGTAATCTTTATAAAGCCTGCGGCTGTCCCGCCAGAATACCGCCAGCCCCAGCGCTCCGCAGAGAAGAGACGGATAGACGACCGCGGCTACGGGCAGATGGTACAGCGCAAATACCGCCGCGAAGATCCCGCAAAATACCGCATAAAGAAAGATCCCGCGGCGATGATATCTCAGATAAGAAAAAAAGAAGCGTCTTCCGGAAAGCTCCGCGCCGCCGCCATCCTGCTGCGCCGCCGCTGCCTCCGTCCGATCCCGGGCCTGTTGTTTCTCTCTTTTCATCATAAGCTCCATTCCGCCGCTTTTTCGGTTGGCGGCATAACATAATCATAGTAATAAAAGTTTTGGTTTTTCTGCGCTTTCTTTAATATTGGATGTATTGAACGTATGTATTAAATGCGGGAAGCCGGATTACAAGGCGGATGGGAGGAGGAAGCGGGGAAGTTTATTGCTTCAGACTGCTTACTGGGCTTTCGTCTCAGACTGCTTACTAAACTTTCTCTTCAAACTGGCTTCCTGACTTTCCCTTTCAGAATGCTTCTTGGCTTTCCCTTTCAGGCTGCTTCCTGACTTTCATTTTCAGAATGCTTCCCAATCTTCCTTTTCACACTGCTTTCTGGCTTTCACTTTCAGACCGCTTCCCAATCTTCCTTTTCACACTGCTTTCTGACTTTCACTTTCAGAATGCTTCCTGATTTCCCCTTTCAGAATGCTTCCTGACTTCCCCTTTCAGAATGTTTCCTGCTTTTCTCCCAGTTTCTGTAACCAAAAACCGTCCCTGACGTACTTCTCCACACCGGCTCGCCGCGCCATTTTCCCTGCCGAAAGTACCCCGCCGGCATCCCGGTTTTCCCGCGGCAGGCTTTCCCGCCAGACAGCCCCGCCCGGCACGCAGCCTCATTCCACAATATAGCCGACGCCGAATTTCGTCACGATAAAATCCGCAAGGCCGGCCGCCTCCAGCTTCCTGCGCAGCCGGTTCACATTGACGGTCAATGTATTTTCATCCACATAACTGTCCGTCTGCCACAGACGTTCCATCAGCTTTTCACGGCTGACGACCCGACCCCTGGCTTCCATCAGCGACAATAGGATCCGGTACTCGTTTCTGGACAGCTCGATCCTCTGTCCCTCATAATACAGGGTCTGATCGCCGGTGTGCAGCATGGCCCCGCGGTGTTCCAGGATCGGCACCCCGGCCCCGAAATCATAAGTACGCCGCAGCAGCGCCTGAATCTTCGCCATCAAAACCGTCTGGTCGAAGGGCTTGGCAATGAAATCGTCGCCGCCCATGTTCATGGCCATGATAATATTCATATTGTCCGACGCAGAGGAAATGAAAATGATCGGGACTTTCGAGACCTCGCGGATCTTCCCGCACCAATAATAACCGTTAAAAAACGGCAGCGCGATGTCCAAAAGCACCAGCTGAGGGTCGAACCGGGCAAACTCCGCCATCACATTGGCAAAATCTTCCACGTTTTTCGCCGAAAGCCCCCACTGGGCCGCCTGTTTTTCGATCGCTTCTGCGATCCCCCTGTCATCCTCTATGATCAAAATTCGGTACATCGTATGTATCTCCCCGCCTTTCCGACGTTATCATCGTTTTTCCATTTCAAAAAACAGCAGCCGGACTCATCCTCCGCGAATCCGATCCCGCCCGGCAGGCACCGGCCCGGATATTTCCTGCGGCGACGCAGAACACGACAGGCCGCCGGTCATCTTCCCGCTCACAGCCCCAGCCGCCTCAATATCCCGTCCACGTCCACGCCAGGATGGGTCGCGTACATCCGGCAGACCTGCTCGGCTACCTCGTAACTGACTCCCGCCCGCCGGGCGATCTCCGCGACGGGGCGTCCCCGTTTCATATCCCGAATCATGCCGGGGATCCGCACGCCGATATCGGCAGGGATCGCCGGTTCCGCTTCCTCCCCATCGGGAGGCCGGTCGCTGCCGGGCGAACCGGCGTTTTGTTCCGGATTCCGCGGCGCCTCATCATGAAGTTCACAGATCTTCCAGCTTCCGGACGCCGCGCCGCCCGCTAGGTTCCCGGACACCGCTTCCCGTATCGCTGCGGTTTCGCGGCGCAGGTTCCCGCCCCCGGGAGCGATCTCCAATCTCTCGATCCGGCAGGCCCCATTCTCCGAAATCTCCAAAAGCGCCATCGTGACCGGCAGCCTCAAACGCTTAGGACCGCAGCTCCCCGGATTCAGCCAGAGCTGTCTCTCGTGAGCCGCCGCGCTGCCCGCCAGATCCCGGTTCTCCGCTCTTTTTTCATTCTCCCCGCGCGGCAGCGCCTCTCCCCGCGGACGTTCCCGGTCCGATCCGTCCGCCAAAGCCCGGCCAGACGTTCTTTTCCTTTTCATTCCATCTGACAGAACTCTGCGCCAGGACCATTTTCCCTCCGCCCCGTCCTGCTGGGCCCCACCCCCGGCTTTCGCCTCAAAACGGTGACTGTGCCCAAAAAGCACGATCTCGGCCCCGTCCACGTCCTCCGCGATCTGTTTCCGGTCATGGATCATATAAAAAGAAACGCCAAACAGCGTGACATGCAGCGTTTCCGGCAGCGGCTCCTCCCAGTCCCTGTCATTGTTTCCGCGCACCGCATAGACCGGCGCGATCCGTTCCAGTTCCCGCAGGATGCTCCGCTGGCAGACGTCTCCCCCGTGCAGGATCGCGTCGCAGCCCGCCAGGACCTCCGCGACCTCCGGCCGCAGCAGCCCGTGGGTATCGGAAATGATACCGATCGTGTGTGTCTCCTGCCCCATCGCTTCTCCTTTCCCGGTTTCCGGCCGAAACCGCAGGTCATCTCCTATCTGTACCGTCTGCCGTCCTGCTGTCCCGAAAGGGCCAGAACCGGCAGCTTCCCATTGTCCGCAGTTTCGCGTGCCGGCAGAAAATGAGCATTTGCTTTGCGGATCCTCCTGCGCCGGCGGACCCGCCGCAGCTTCCCGCACCGCCGGAAATTGACCGTTACGTACCATTTAATCAATTGCTTTTCATTTCACCCAAGCCTCATCTGAGAACATCCGTTCCCTCAGATCCCGTCCGCCACACTCAGGCACCGAGCCAGAACGTTTCCAGATCCTCCTGTGAAAGCCTGCGCACAAATTCCCGTTTCAAAAGCAAAAACTGCTCCAGCTCCGTCAAGATCTGAAACAGGACGGCCCGATACTCAAATTCCTCCCGTCCCCGCGGCATCGGATCGCGGCGCATTTCTGCTTTCACCGATTCCAGATCCTCCAAAAGGCCCACCACGTTATTGTACTCGTGCAGACGTTCGCCGGTATGGAACAGGAAGCCGGCGATACGCGCCGACTGGACCGCACAGCAGGATACGTTCTCTCCGGCTCCGGCTGTCCCGAAGCGGTTTTCTTCTGCCCCAGTCCCGCTTTTCTCCACCCCGTTCCTGTCTTTTTCCAGCCCGGGACCGTTTTTCTCCGATCTGGCCCCAATTCTCTCCGCTCCGTCCCTGTTTTTCTCCAACCCAGTCCCTCTTCTCTCCGCTCCGTCCCTGTTTTTCTCCGCTCCAATCCCACTCTTTCCCAGTCCGCCCCCGCGCAGATCCCTTTCGCCCGGCTCCCTTTCTCCCGTCGCTGCCCACGCCGCATCCATCTCCCGCAGCCGTCCCAGACAGCCGTCTATCCTCTCCAGCACGAGCAGCTGGGTCCGGCGCAGGCTCATATAACGAAAATAGTACCGCACGTCCGCCAGCAGATGGTTCTCCATATTTTCATAGGCATGCTTCTGCCCCCGCTCCAATAACTGCCGCAGCCTTTCCAGATCCCCGGCGCAGCTTTCCGCATCCCCGTCCGCCCCAGGCGTCCCCAGCCGTTTCGCCATCTGCCGCAGAAGCAGCCGCATCCGTTCCTCGATCTCTGCCTGCAGCCCGCGGATCGCCTCCGTTCGTCGCGGCATATAGAGATTCAGCACGATTCCCACGCCGGTCCCAAGGATCAGAAGCAGAAATTCATTGAGGATCTGCTCCGGCTCCATGGCCCGCTGTCCCAGAAAATGGCACATCAGCACCGTATTCGTAGAGATCCCGGCCGAAAGCCCAAACGTCATGCAGACCGGCGAAAACAGCAAAAGAAACGCTCCCAGCGCCCAAGGAGTATAACCCAGGATCCGCGTGCTGACGGCAAACAAAAACAGGGCCACCCAAAAGGAAACCAACCGCCGCGCTACGATGCGGATGGTCTCCTTTTTCGTGTCCTGTATGCTCAGCAGCGTAATGATCCCGGCCGACGTGGCAAAATTCAGTCCCGCCGTCTCCGCCAGCGCCACGGAAATGACAACGCCGGCCGCGATCTTAAATATTTTTAAATAATTCAGTTTCTGCCGCAAAAGTTCTCTCCCGTCCCGGCGCTTCCCCGATTCCCGCCGCAAATCCCGGTTGCTCCTGCTCTGCACCTCCCGCCGGCTTTCCACGGCCGCAGCGGCTCTTGGACCGCCCGCTTACGTCCGGGCCGCTCTCACTTGTGGTAAGGCGTGCCCGCCAGGATCTGGTAACTGCGGTAGATCTGCTCCAGCAGGATCACCCGCATCAGCTGATGGGGAAACGTCATGGGAGAGAAGCTGAGCAGGAAATCCGCCCGCGCCAGCACTTCCTCCGAAAGCCCCAGGGAACCGCCGATAATGAATTGGATCTGACTGCGCCCGTCCACGCCCAGCCGTCCGAGTTTGGCCGCCAGCTCCTCCGAGCTCAGCATCTTCCCCTCGATGGCCAGAGCAACGACGTACGCACCTTCCTTCACATGAGCCAGGATCCGTTCTCCTTCCCTGGCCTTTATCTGCCGCACCTGTGCCGGGCTGGCTCCCTCCGGCGTTTTCTCATCTACCACCTGCAGGATCTCCAGCTTGCAAAAACGGCTCAGGCGTTTCGTATATTCCCCTATGGCTTCCTCCAGATACCGCTCTTTGATCTTACCCACGGTGATCAATGTGATCTTCAACTGCGCTCTCCCGTCTCAGCCCTGCGCCCGGAAATAATATCCCACGCCCCACTTGGTATGCACGAACTGGGGCGCGCTGGGACTGGGTTCAATCTTCTCCCGCAGGCGGCGCACATGCACGTCCACGGTCCGCACATCCCCGGAATCCATGGCCTTATTGCCCCACACGTAGCCCAACAGCGACTCCCGGCTGTAGACCTTATTCGGATTGCAGGCCAGAAGTTCCAAAAGATCGAACTCCTTGGCCGTCAGGTTGATCTCTTTCTCCCCCACGAACACGCGGCGGCTGTCCCGGTCCAGCGTCAATGTCCCCGCGACGATGACCCGCCGCTCCGGCTCTTTCGTCTGCCGCGACTTCCTGGCGTCGCGGCGGAGAATGGCTTTGATCCTGGCCTTTACTTCCAGAATATTAAAGGGCTTAGTCACATAATCGTCGGCGCCGTACTCCAGCCCCAGGATCTTATCCATGTCGTTTCCTTTGGCCGTCAGCATAATGATCGGCACGTCGGAAAACTCCCGGATGCTCTGGCAGACCGCATAGCCGTCCGCCTTGGGAAGCATCACATCCAGCAGAATGATATCGTAATGATTCTCCCTGGCCTTTCCGACCGCTTCCTCTCCGTCATATGCACAGTCCACTTCCATGCCGTCCTGTTCCAGGCTGAAGCGGATCCCCTTTACGATCAATTTCTCATCGTCCACAACCAGAACTTTCGCCATCTCACACCTCTTTCTGTCATTCAGTTCCTGCAGGCTATCAAACGGTCACACCGTAATATCCTCTTTCATTTTCTCAAAAGCGGCCTCCTTGATCCCCGGCACCTGCATCACGTCCTCGATCCTCTCAAAAGGCCCGTATTCCTGCCGGTAACGGAGGATCGCCTCCGCTTTCGCCTCTCCGATCCCCGGCAAAGCCATCAGCGCCGCCTTGTCCGCCGTATTCAGATTCACTTTTCCGCCGGAAACGTCTCCGGCAGCGGTTCCCGGTCCCGCGGCTGACAGAACCGCATCATAGACTCCCGCCGAGAAATCTGCCTGCGAACCCGCTTCCCACGCTTTCACATCGCTTTCGGAAGGTACGACGATCTTCATACCGTCCGTGACCTCCTGGGCCAGATTCAGATAGGAGACGGCGGCTTCTTCCGTAAAACCGCCGGCCAGTTCCAGCGCCTGAAAGATCCGGCTGCCCTCTGTCAGCTCATAGACCCCCGGCTGACACACTTCTCCACAGATATGTACGTAGCAGACCGGGGCCGGACGCTCCGTTTCCTCCGCCCCGGCGCCGACATTCAGACTGTCTCCCGTCTGCTCTTCTTCTCTGACCGGATCATTCGGGATCCCAGACGCCGGGCCGGACGCTCCCGCCGTCAGGAGAAATTCCGTACCTGCCGCAGATATCTCCCCCGGACCGGCCGTCTCCGCCAGCAGCAGAGTCTCCTTTGCTTCCGAAGAACCGGAAAAACCGACGCAACTATAACATAGGCCTGCCACAATGACTCCCAAACAGACCACACACATCTTCAGATCCTGCTTTTTCATGATACTCTCCTTTCAAAAAGGGGAGCATCATCCTTCGTTCCATTCTATTCTACCTAAAGAAACCGGCAAATACAAGCAATATTTATCTTAAAAATATCTTAATACCGAAAAATCACGATTCCGGCGATGGCGATCGCCGCTCCGATGATCTTCTTCCACTCGAACCCTGCTTTCTCTACTCCAAACAGTCCGAACACCTCGATGGCGTAGGCCACGATGATCTGCGCCACAACGATCAAAAGAGCGGAACGGGCCGGTCCCAGGCTGCCGACGCTACTGATCACGGTATATGTGATCATCGCCCCGATCACGCCGCCGGTCAGCATATACCAGGGCTGTACCTGCCAAAGCCCGGACACCTGCTGCCGGCCCGTAAACAGCCACATCGCCAGGCAGGTCGCGAATGCGGTCAGCTGCACCCACCCCGACGAGACCCAGATGCTGGTCTGCTCCGTCACCTGCGTATTAAACACCCCCTGTATGCTCATCAGCGCGCCCGACAAAAGCGCGATCAGGATTCCCCACATCGTCTCCGCCTCCATTTTCTCCCGCTGCCGGACTACAGCCGTTCCGATAGGTCCGAACGCCTGGACCGGAGCCGCCGTTTTCCGGGGCTGCACACACGAACCAGCACGGGTTTTCAGGAATAGGTTGGCCCGCGGCGGGGAGATTTATGCAGAGAGCCGGGGATTTTTCATGACGGCATTCACGAAACGGAATGGGAAGACGCAAGGCCTTTCCTTTCCGGCGGCGGGCGGCAAAAAGGAAGAATTGAATTGCCCCTTGTTTTACAGATCCGTTTGCTTTATAATGAGCGTAAGCCGCATGCAACAGTTTTTCCGGTATGCTTTCACTTCTCTTTTTCATGTGCGTTTGCGATCCATGCGTCAGGAGGAAAGCATGTGCCAGTGGAAGAGGCCAGGGAGAAGCTGGCGGAAATGGAGGAAAGCGGTATGGGATATCTGTTTGAAAATGCAAATTTTGACAGCATGAACATCCAGGCGGAACGGCGAAACACGGCGGAGGCAAGAGCGGAATTGGCGGAGGCGCGGCAGAAGCTGGCGGCCGCAGAACAGAAAGCCGAAATCGAAAAGCAAAAAACCGAAACCGAAAAGCGTATGCGGGAAGAAACAGGCCAGGCGCTGAAGAAAACAGCGGGTACGCTCACTCACGTTTTGGAACAGCTGGTCGCCATCTGCCGAAGCGAACGATTATCCCGGGAAGAAACGATCGAATGCCTGCAAAAACGGTACGGTCTTGATGCCGGAGACGCCGTTTCTGCAGTGGAACAATTTTGGAAAAAGGAATAAAAAACAACGCATAACGAAAAAGAGAGAGGAAAGACCGGCCGTTTTAAAACGGTTCATGTGGCAGATATCGGTCCAAAAGACACTCTATTACATCCATTCAGCGAAAAACACCCTCCAAGCCAAGGGGGGTGTTTCTCGCTGAAATACAATCTTTTCAAATAACAGATACAAAACTCCCACGCAGAATCCCGGCGGCTACTCTGCCGAAAAACTCCAAACCACTTTCACCCAAACATCCCGCTATACCAACTCATTCACGCAGACCGCCCCGTACGGCCGGATGCTCATGCGGTAGGCGCTGCCCTCGCCCAAAGCCCCGTCGATCATCGCCACGTACTCGTCCACGTCCTGATCCGGCAGCATCGCCATGATCACGCCCGCGAAGCCGCCGCCGTGGACGCGGCAGGCGCCCCGCTGCTTCTTCGCGATGAAAAGCTCCGTCAGCGCAAGGGCTACCGTGATCCCCTGTTCCTGGACTGCGCTGTCCGTGTAGCAGTTCTGCAGCCATTTCCAGGAGGAATTGCCGGACGCCGTGATATTCTGCAGAAACGTCCCGAAATCTCCGGCTTTCAGAGCCGCCACCTCCGCCTCCACGCGCTTATTTTCCTCGAAGAAATGGAGCGCGCGCAGCACGGAACGGTCGCCCGCATAGGCCCGGACCGCCGCCAGGTTCGCGATCACATCCTCTTCTGAGATCTCCGCGCAGACCTCTTTCCCGAAAAACTCCGCCACTTTCTTCATCTCGTTGGGCACGGAGGAATAATCGGCGCTCAGATCGGCATGGCCCTTGCCGGTATTGACAATGATCAGGCTGTGCTTCCGGGAAGCGAAATCGAAGTCGATCTTCTCCACCTTCGGCGCCTGGGGCTCATAGAAATCGATCGTGATCAGGCCGCCCACCGCGCAGGCCATCTGGTCCAGCAGGCCTGACGCCTTGTCCCAGTAGACGTTCTCCGAATATTTCCCGATATGGGCGTAAGCGACGGTACTCATGCGGTCCTCGTTAAAAAATGTGTTCAGCATCGAGCAGAGAAGCATCTCGAACGCCGCGGAGGAACTGACCCCGGCGGAGCTGATCACGCTGCTGGTGATCACGGCGTCGAAACCGCCCACCTCGTAGCCGGAATCCACAAAGCCTTTCAGCAGGCCTTTCACCAGGTCTTCCGTGCCCGCTTTCGCCGGGCTGGGCTGAAGATCGTTTAAGTCGATCGTAAATTCCTGATCGAACGTCTGGCTGACGATATTGACCTTGTCCGTGCGGTTCGCCGCCGCCACGCCGACGCAGTCCAGATTGATGCTGCCGGCCAGGACCTTGCCGTGATTGTGGTCCGTGTGGTTGCCGCTGATCTCCGTACGGCCGGGCGAACTGAACAAAAGCACGTCCCCATCGCCGAATTTCTCCTCAAAATCCTGCGCCAGCTTCCGGTAACGGGCCGTCTGCTCCGCCACCGCCGCCGCGCCGTACAGCTGCTCAAACAATTCCTGCATGGGCTGAGATCCGATCAGCTCCAATGTCTCTTTTATCTTCATATCTCGCCGTTCCTTTCTGTGAACCGCCTTTCCCGCGCATCAGAAAAGGCAGCCTCTGTATGATGACTGCCTTTAGTATAGCAAATTATTTTCCAATCGTCTATGCGCCGGTGAAATATTCTTGCGGTTATTTCCCTTATTCCGACTTCACGATACCGCCCGCATCTGCGCTGCCTGAGAGGAACCCCGCGCACCAGCCGCCTATTTCTCATTTCTCCGACAGCCGCTTACCGATCTTTTCGTACCCGTCCGCCATATACCCGCATATCAGCTCTCCCTCATGCTCATTGTAAGCGCTGAACGTAGGCGGCTCGGACTCCTGTTTCTCCATCTCCCGGTAATGCCGCGCCTGCTCCTCTATGTAACGGGGATAATCCTCCGGAAACTCCTGCCCGTCCAGCTTGCGCAGTTCCTCCCGGTAGACCTGTTTTTCATACTCCCCATATCCCAGATAGCCGTACTCCCCATCCGGGCCGGTCTGCCGCTCCGCTTCGTCCAAAAGCGCCTGAATGAGTTCCCTGTATTCGTCCCGATGCTCCATGAGATCTCCCTCCGTCCGCCGCGCGAGCGGTACTTATTTATGATTCCGCCGCTCGCTCCTCTCACCGCCGCTGCCAGGCTCCGGCCGCCGGCCGACATACAACTGCTCCCAGCACGGCCGCCGCTCAGATCGCCAGGATGATCCCGCCGTCGCTGGCGTACACCGTCGCCACGCCGGCCGTCTCCGTGATCAGCACGTCCTTGAAATCCACGAGCCGCAAAAGTTCCTTTTTCACCAGTTCGGCTCGCTCCCGGTTGTTGCAGTGGGCGATCACCGGGATCCTCTCCTCCGGATGATCCGCCCGCTCGACCGCGGCCGCGCACATCTTGATCAGCGCCTTATTGATGCCGCGGGCCTGGTCCAGCTTGATGATCACGCCTTCCTCGGCGCTCATCACCGGCTTGATATTCAATGCCGTAGCAAAAAACGCAGAAAGTCCGGTCAGGCGTCCGTTCTTCTTCAATGCGTCCAGACTCTCCAGCACGAAATAGGTCCGCAGCTTGTTCGTCTTAAACGCTTCTATCTTCTCTACGATCTCCTCAAAAGCCATCCCCGCCTCGCAGTACTCCTGGATCATCATCGCCAGCCTCATCTCCCCCGGAGAGGCCGACCAGGAATCGATGACCGCGATATGCTTCGGACCGAATTCCTCCTCATACATCTTTTTGCCCACCATCGCGCTGTTATAGCTGCCGCTCAGCGGACTGGATAGCGTGATCACGAACACGTCCTCTTCTTCGCACTGATAGGCCTGTTTGAACGTCTCCGGCGAAGGACACGCGGTCTTCGGGCAGTTGGGGCTATTCTTCACCAGCTCCAGGAACCGCTTCTGGTCAAACGTCTCGTCGTCGATCACCTGGACGTCGTCCACCTGCAGGGTCAGCGGAATGATCTGAAAATGCGGGTCCCGGCGCATTTCCGCCGTGATATCCATGCAGCTGTCGCCGATTATCTTGTAGCTCATATTCCCCTCCGTAGTCGTAACTATAAAAAGTAGTTTTCTTTACTACATTAAATTATAATCATAACCACGCAGAATGTCAACGATTTCCAGATGTTTCTTTTGGAAATTGCCGCGCCGCAAACTCGCTTTTCCGCTGCAGTTCCCAAACTTTCGCGTCTTTTTATACTTCTTTGCCGGCGCCGGCCTGTTTCACCGTCGCAATATCGACCAGGGTCAGTTCCCGGACCCGGCTTTCCAGACTGGCGGCCAGGGCCCCCGCCGTATCCAGGGAGGTCAGCACATGGACGCCGGTCTCGATAGCGTTGCGGCGGATGATGAAGCCGTCGTGGCTCCGCTCCGCTCCCTGCTGGGGTGTGTCGATGACCAGGTCGATCCGGTGCCCCAGGATCAGGTCCAGCATATTGGGGGACTCCTGCTCGATCTTATTGACGGCCACGGCCTTGACGCCATGGCTGTTCAACACCTTTGCGGTGCCTTTGGTGGAAAAGATCCGGTAACCTACGGCCGCAAACCTGCGGGCGATCTCGACCACATCCTCCTTGTCCTCGTCCCGCACTGTGATGATCATGTTTTTATGCTTCGGCAGCTTGACGCCCGCGCCCTCAAACGCTTTATAGAGCGCCTCGTTGAACGTCTTCGCGATGCCGAGACATTCGCCGGTGGACTTCATCTCCGGCCCCAGGCTGATGTCCGCGCCGCGGATCTTCTCGAATGAGAACACCGGCATCTTGATCGCGATGTAATCCGCTTTTTTCTGCAGCCCCGGCTCGTAACCTAATTCCCGTAAACTATGTCCGCAGATCACCTGGGTCGCCAGGGGTACGATGGGAATGCCCGTCACCTTGCTGATATAGGGCACGGTCCGGGAGGAACGGGGGTTGACCTCGATGATGTAGACTTTCTCTCCTGCCACAATGAACTGGATGTTGATCATCCCTTTCACATGGAGCGCGCGGGCCAGCTTCTCCGTATAGTCCACCAGGACCGCCTCGATCTCTGGCGTGATGCTGGGGGCCGGATAGACCGAGATAC
>CANQYH010000015.1 GCA_947628025.1 uncultured Lachnospiraceae bacterium
GGCGTCGGCGAACTGCTGGCTGGGATCGGGGACTACGGTCCCGGCGTGACGGCCGCGGGCGGCGCGGCAGGAAAAAAGGGTCGGCCCGGCATAGCAGGAAACCCGGCCGCGTTTGGAGGTTCAGGCGCATCTTCCGCGGATTTCGGGGCCAGGGTCTTTAAGATTTCCCGCGATGAGCAGGGGAACCGCCTGACTCATATGAAGATCACCGGCGGCTGTCTGCGTGTAAGAGATCTGCTGCGGACCGGCGGGGAGGACGAAAAAGTCAATCAGATACGGATCTATTCCGGGGCCAGATTTGAGACGGTCAACGAAGCCGGACCGGGCGTGGTCTGTGCGGTGACGGGACCGCTGTTGACCTTTGCGGGACAAAGGCTGGGGGCCGAAGCGGAGCAGGAGGGCGGCGCGCCGGTGCTGGAGCCGGTTCTGACCTATCGAGTCGTCCTGCCGCCTGGAACCGACGCCCACGGGATGCTCCTGAAGCTGCGTCAGCTGGAAGAAGAGGAGCCGATGCTGCGGATTGCCTGGGACGAGGAGCTGGGAGAGATACAGGTCCGGGTCATGGGCGCGGTGCAGATTGAAATCCTGAAAAGCCTGATTCAGGAACGGTTCGGCGTCGGCGTGGAATTCGGTTCGGGTCATATTCTATATAAGGAAACGATCACGGCGGCTGTGGAGGGCGTGGGCCATTTTGAGCCGCTGCGCCATTACGCGGAGGTACATCTTCTGATGGAGCCGGGAGAGCCCGGCAGCGGGCTGACGTTTGGCTCTGCCTGCAGTACGGACGTGCTGGATCTGAACTGGCAGAGGTTGATCCTGACCCATCTGGAGGAGCAGCAGCATCTCGGCGTTTTGACGGGCGCGCCCATTACGGATATGAAGATCACGCTGATCGCCGGGCGGGCGCATCTGAAGCACACCGAGGGCGGCGACTTCCGGCAGGCGACGTACCGGGCCGTGCGCCAGGGGCTGCGCGAGGCACTGTCGAAAGGACAGTACCGGCTGTTGGAGCCCTATTACCAGTTCCGTTTGGAGGTACCGTCGGATGCGGTAGGCCGGGCGCTGTCGGATCTGGACCGGATGCATGCGGAATTTGAAGCGCCGGTTCCCGAGGGAGAATGGTCGGTGATCTCCGGGACTGCGCCGGTGGCGGCGATGGGCAATTATCAGATGGAGGTCTCGGCCTATTCTCAGGGGCGGGGGAAGATCCACTGCTGGGTGAAAGGATACGGACCCTGCCATAACGAGGAGGAAGCGGCCGCGGCCGTCGGGTACGATCCCGATCTGGACTGGGACAATCCCTGCGGCTCCGTTTTCTGCGCCCATGGGGCCGGGTATCAGGTGGAATGGGACCAGGTGAAACGGTATATGCACATAGAGAGTCCCGTGGAGCTGGCCGTGCGGCGGCGTGAGGCGGGCAAAAAGGAAACGCTGTCCATGGAGAAACAGCCGGGAACCGGCGGGTATGGGACATCCGCGGAGGAAAATGCGACCGGGAACGCGGAAAAGGAAACGCGGCCGGTGTCACCGGTGGAATCCGCAGAAAATAAGACGCGTCCTGCGTCACCGGTGAAGCCCCCAGAGAATGGAACACGTTCTGCATCATCAGTGAACCTCGCAGAAAAAACAACGTCGCCTGCGTTACCGGTGGAACCTGCAGAGAACAAAGCGCGTCCTGCGTCGCCGGTGAAACCCGCAGAGAACAAAACGCGTCCTGCGTCACTGGCGAAAAGCCCAGAAAACATAACGCCGCCTGTCCCACCGATGAAACCCGCAGAAAGCAAAACATCGCCCACCCCACCGGCGAAGCCCGCAGAAAACAGAGCGCTGTCGGATGCAGAGGACAAGGAGCTGGAGGCTATTTTCATCCGCACTTACGGAGAGACCAAGCGCCGCCTGCCGTCTGAGACCGCGGCGCGCCGCATTTCCTATGACTCCGGCCGTTCCGGCTCCAAAGAGCAGAAAGAACCGGAGGAGGAATATCTTCTGGTGGACGGCTACAATATTATCTACGCCTGGGAGGATCTGAACGAGCTGGCCCAGGCGACCATCGACGGGGCCAGGCACAGGCTGATGGACATGATGTGCAATTACCAGGGTTATACGGGCTGTATCTTGATCCTGGTATTCGACGCGTATAAGGTAGAGGGAAATCTGGGCCAGGCCATCCGCTATCACAACATCCATGTGGTTTATACGAAAGAGGCGGAGACGGCCGACCAGTATATCGAGAAGCTGGCGCATCAGATGGGCCGCCGTCACCACGTTTCGGTGGCGACTTCGGACGGGCTGGAACAGCTGATCATTCGCGGCGAGGGCTGCCGCCTTTTGTCGGCGCGGGACTTCCGGGAGGCGGTGGAGACGGTCAACGAGCAGATCCGCGAGGGACATCTGCAGAAATTTCCCGTGCGGAACGGGAATTATCTGCTGAACCATGCGGACAGCGAATTGAGAGAATATTTGGAAGATATCCGATTAGGGAAAGAGGGAGAGCATCATGGCGGAGAAACTGACAGAAAGTGACGTAAAAAAGATCGAGGAGGAGATCCAGTACCGAAAGCTGGTCGTCCGCCCGGCGGCCATCGAGGCGGTAAAGGAAGCCAGGGCCCACGGGGATCTGAGCGAAAATTTTGAATATCACGCGGCGAAAAAGGATAAGAACCAGAATGATAGCCGGATCCGCTATCTGGAGAGGATGCTGAAAACGGCCCAGATCATTTTCGACGAATCCGGGGCAGACGAGGTCGGCCTCAACAATACGGTGGAGCTTTACATGGAGGACGACGACGAGGTGGAGACGTACCGCCTGGTGACCTCGATCCGCGGCAGTTCCCTGCGCGGGCTGATCAGCACGGAATCCCCCCTGGGAAAAGCGATCCTGGGAAAGAAGACGGGCGACCGCGTCTATGTGAAAGTCAATGATACGGCCGGATATTACGTAGAGATCCGCTCCATCGACAAGACGACGGACGACAGCCAGGACAAGATCCGCAGCTTTTGAGGACGTTTCCGCATATAAAAAACGCGCCATGACTGCGATCATGACGCGTTTCCATCTGCGGTAAAACTCCCAAGGCCGGTCTCAGCGGATGTCTTTCAGCTTTCCCTCTTCGTTCACGTAATAATTGTCGATCCAGGTTTCCTTTGCCATAACGCCCTTTTCATCGAAATAGTACCAGGAGCCTTTCAGCTTGAACCAGCCGGTCTTCAAATGACCTTCTTCGTCCAGGTAGTAAGTCTTCTCACCGTCTACGATCCATCCGGTCAGGCTCTCGCCCTCGTCATTCACATAGGTCCAGGTTTTATCTTCGTGTGAGGTCCATGTACCGGCATATGCAGGTACGGCTGATGAAAGCATCATCAGAAAAGAAATCGCGACTGCCATCATTCTTTTACGGTTCATGTCGCACAGCCTCCGTTCCATCCATCTATCATCTGCGGGAATCATCTTTCAGTGTTTCCATTATATCACAGGGTTTTTCGCTTGGCTAGGGGGGAGGAGCTTCATAAATCTTACGATTTTCAAAAGGGATTCTTACTAAAAATATTTCGACAAGATTTGAAAAGAGCGCTTTGGGGAATATCCCAGACATAGTAGAGCGGTAAAAAAAATCCGCGCACATTTTGTGGTCGGGCGGCCGGACGGGAAAAAGCGGGTCGGCTCTTGTCGAATCGTGCGAGTAAAATCTCTTTTCAAATCAAAAAAAGTGGGATATATTGGTTCTATCCCAAGAAGGAGGATTCCATTATGGACGAGTCAAAGAGAATCGCCGCGCTTGAGGAAGAAAACCGGAGGCTGAAAGCTGACAACGATAAACTGCTGGAGATAGTGGCTCAGATGAGAGTGACGCTGAACAGACTGGTTTTTCGATATATTACGGATGAATCCTGACGAAATTCATCCAGGGTCACAGCGAGGCGGGGGAATTGACCAAAGAGAGTATGCGGGGGATGGAGGTCCTAAAGCACATTAATCGTGCTTTAAGACCTCCATTTTCTGTTCCAGAACTTTATTCCTGCGGATCTGTTCCCAGACCAGCTGGTGCATCCAGGAAACCGTATGATTCAGTTCTTCATTTTCTTTTTGGAGTTTGGCGTATTCTGCGGTCAGTTCGCCGACCAGAGCCCTTTGATTATACAATTTTTCCGACGTACAGATGCGCCGGATCAGCGAGGGCGCGGATTGTGTGATCTTGCCGATCAGCAGCCGGTCCCGTTCCTCATAATCCAGGTTCATGAAGTCCTGATAGCGCATATCGAGGCCGACCAGCCTCGTGTGGTCTGTGGGACATGTGGCGTTTTTGGAAAGCTGGAAATACGCGTAATAGCCGCAGGTTGGACAATAATAGACGGACAGTTCTTTCATCGTGAGTTCGCTCCTGTTGTAACAAATTCCGCAATCGATTGCTATAAATAAAAACGTGCAAAACTCAAAAATATAACATAATATATGAAAAAACTGCCAAAATATTCCTATTTCGGCAGTTTCTGAACGGGTAGATCTAATTTTTATACGCGATGGATGGCAGATCC
Organism: uncultured Lachnospiraceae bacterium; assembly: GCA_947628025.1. Lineage (GTDB taxonomy): Bacteria > Bacillota > Clostridia > Lachnospirales > Lachnospiraceae > UBA3402. Next base: position 4,534 of record CANQYH010000015.1, read on the forward strand.
GGGCGGTTTACTGCTGTACGATACCGTTTACGTCGACGACCCAGACGGTTTCGTTGGCGTCGCGCACGTCGCGGTAGCCGCTGCCCAGATCCGGGCGGGTCGTAGACTTAGACGTGGAGGAGGCTTTCTGGATCGTGCCGGAGGCGTTGACCAGATATTTCTGCCCCTCAAACATGACCGGTTCATATTTCAGATCGGCGGAAGCTTCCTTGCGCAGGCCGTTCTCATAGATCACATTGCTGCGGATCCCATTGTAGCCCTGGCCGCGCTGCGCGCCCTCGGTGTGGAAATACCAGGTCTGGTTCATATCGGACTCTTCGTCGTAGATCGTCTGTTTGCCGGTTTCCATGGCGCCCTGCGCGTTGAAGTAGAAATTAGCCGTGGAGCCGTCTTCCAGTTTGATGGACTGCAGGCCGGTCTGCATCTCGCCTTTGTCGTTGAACGCGTAGCGGTCGGAGCCGATGCTGAAAATCTTCAGTCCTTCCGCGGCGTGATGCGGCACGCCGTTTTTAAAATAGAAGCGATAGGTTTCGTCCTCGTCGCTGACGCCGGGGATCTCCGCGATGGTCATCCAGCCGGAAGCGCGTTTGCCGCTCTCATCGTAATACTGATAGCCTGCGGCGGGAGAATGGTCCGCGGCTGCGGCCAGCTCCGTTTCAGCCGCGTCTTCATTCTGGTCCGCGCCGGTCTCCGTCTCTGCGGCGGGGGCCTGCTCCGGCAGCTTGTACCAGCCGGTAATCATTTCGCCGTTTACAAAAGTGTAATAGCCGCCGTTGATCTTTTTGTCAAGCTGGTTCTCGATCCGCTTGCCGGTGCTGTCGAAATAGGACCATACCATTTCGTCGCCGAATTCATCGTCGGCCGCCGGGAGTTTAACCCAGCCTTTCTTCATATAACCGCTGCCGCTGAAGTAATAATTGGCGCCGTCGATCTCTCTCAGTCCGACCGCCATGCGGCCCTCCTCGTCGAAGTAGTAAGTTTTTTCGTCGATCGTCTTGAATTTGCCGGCGACCATCTTGCCGTTGGCTCCATAGTAGTACCAGTAGGTACCCGGCGCTTCCTCGTCCCACTCGTCTTCCGCTTCGAGTTCGACCCACTGGTTCGCGACTCTCTTGCCGGTAGCGTCTACATAGTATTCGTCGATTTGACTGTTCAGCGTGATATTGCCGTCTTCGTCCAGATAGACCCAGGCGTCGTTGTATTTCTTCCAGGAATCCGTCAGGACATACCCGTCCGCGTCATAATATTTCCAGGTTCCGTCTTCCTCGACCCAGTTTCCCGTCTGCGCCATGGCCGGGATGGTCAGGCCTGCGGACAGGAGCATCATTGCGGCTGCTGCGGATATGGTTGCGGTCCACTGAATGGATTTTCTCATAAATAATTCTCTCCTTTGATGTTGAGTGTAAATCCGCTTCTGCATTACAGCCAGATTATATACCATGGGACCGGCCCCTGAAAAGTGCAGGTTGATGGAAAATGAGGAAGCGGCGGGCAGTTTATGAGGGAAATAGAAAAATGCTTTTATCTGGAGAGATTCTGTGGTATGATAGGATTTGAAACTGACAAAAACGCGCTCGACCGGGCGGGAAGAGGGAAAGGGGCCCGGCGGCAGGCGGCGTTGTTTACGAAGAAAGAGAGATCAGACCGGATGAGAATCAAAGTTTCCGATTATATCGCAAAACAGTTAGTGGAGCATGGGATCACGCAGGTCTTTACGGTGACCGGCGGCGGGGCCATGCATTTAAACGACGCGCTGGGACATGAGCCGGGGCTCCATTGCCTCTATCAGCACCACGAACAGGCCTGCGCCATGGCGGCGGAGAGCTATGCCCGGATCCACAATACGATCGGCGCTCTGTGCGTGACGACGGGGCCCGGCGGCACCAACGCGATCACCGGCGTCGTGGGCGGCTGGCTGGACTCGATCCCGATGCTGGTGCTGTCCGGCCAGGTCCGTTATGATACGACGGCCCGCTGGTCCGGGGTAGGGATCCGGGCCATGGGCGACCAGGAGTTTGACATCACGAAAGCTGTCGACTGCATGACGAAGTACAGCGAGATGGTTATCGATCCCATGCGTATCCGGTACTGCCTGGAAAAGGCGATCTATCTGGCGTATTCCGGCAGACCCGGACCAACCTGGCTGGATATCCCGCTGGACGTGCAGGGGGCCTATATCGAGACAGAGGAGCTGGAGGGTTTCGATGCGGCGGCCTATGAGGCGGAAAATGGCGGCCAGGGACTTCCGGGGAAAGTGACGGAGGAGACCGTGCGGGAGATCATCGCGAAGATCCGCGCCGCGAAGCGTCCGGTCTTAAACGCCGGGAACGGCATCCGCATCGCCGGGGCCTATCCGGTCTTTGAGCAGGTCGTGAAGCTCTTGGGCGTACCGGTGGTGACGGGGTGGAACAGCCAGGACTGCATGTGCACGGACGATCCGCTGTACGTGGGCCGCGCCGGCAACATGGGCGACCGGCCGGGCAATTTCGCGGTGCAGAACAGCGATCTGGTCTTTTCGGTAGGGAGCCGCCTGAGCATCCGCCAGGTAGGGTTCAATTATAAGACCTGGGCGCGGGCCGCTTACGTGATCGTCAATGACATCGACCGGGAGGAGTTGAAAAAGCCCAGCGTTCACGCGGATATGCGGGTCCATGCCGACGCGAAGGACCTGCTGGAAGCGATGGAGCGCGTGCTTCTGACGGAGGAGACGCCCGTGTTCGGCGGCGGGAAGGGCCTGCCGGGGATGAACTGGCTGGAGACCTGCCGTATGTGGAAAGCAAAATACCCGGTGGTCCTGCCCAAGCATATGGCGCAGGACGACAGCCGTGAGGCCAATGTCTACGCGCTGGTGCAGGAACTGAGCAGCCGCCTTTTGGAAGATCAGATCACAGTCGTGGGCAACGGTTCTGCCTGCGTGGCGGGGGGACATGCCTATATTATAAAGAAAGGCCAGCGGTTTATCACCAATTCGGCCATCGCTTCCATGGGCTACGACCTGCCGGCGGCCATCGGAGCCTGCCTGGCTGCCTACGACCCGCGGTTCCGCAGGGACGGCGATCCGGAGGACATCATTCTTTTGACCGGGGACGGCAGCATCCAGATGAACCTGCAGGAGCTGCAGACGATCATCCACCACCGGATGCCGGTCAAGATCTTCCTGATCAATAACGGCGGCTACCATTCCATCCGCCAGAGCCAGAAGAATTTCTTCACGGGACCGCTGGTGGGTATCGGCGTGGACAGCGGGGACCTGAGCTTCCCGGATATGGAGAAGCTGGCGGCCGCATATGGATATCCGTATGTGAAAGCCTGCCATAACAGCGAGCTGGGCGCGGCCATCGAGCGGACGTTGGCGATGAAAGGCCCGGCGATCTGCGAGGTTTTTGTGACGATGGACCAGAATTTTGAACCGAAGTCTTCCGGCAAGCGGCTGCCGGACGGGACGATGGTGTCGCCGCCTCTGGAGGATCTTTCCCCGTTCCTGCCGGAAGCGGAGATGGATGCGATGATGATCATTCCCAGGATAAAGGAGTAGATGGATATGGATATGATAGTAACAGGAGCGACCAGTTTTCTGGGACGCGCTATGATCAAGCGGCTGCTGCGGGACGGCCACCAGGTGTGGGCGGTCGTGCGGCCCGGATCGAAGAACAGGGCTTCCTTTGAAGAGGATGTGGCGGGCGGCCCCGATCTTCATATCGTGGAACTGGAGATGGAGCGGTTTGACTGTCTGCCGGAGAAGATCGGCCGGAAATGCGACGTATTTTTCCATTTCTGCTGGGACGGCGCGGGCAGCGAGAACCGCAAGAGAGCCGACATCCAGCAGAAGAACGCGGTGGATTCCAGGAAAGCGCTGCAGGCGGCGAAAGACCTGGGATGCCGGCGCTTCCTTTTCAGCGGCTCCCAGGCGGAGTACGGGGTGTGCCACAGCCTTATGACGGAAGAGACGGCGTGTTCCCCCGTGTCGGAATATGGGAAAGCGAAAGTGAATTTCGGCAGCTGGGCCACGGCGCAGGCGCAGGAGTGGCAGCGGTCGGGGATCTCGGACATGGAATATGTCCACACCCGGATCTTCAGCGTCTACGGACCGGGAGATCATGAGGGCTCCCTGGTCAACACCTGCCTGCGGACGTTCCTGGCGGACGGGGAGATGAAGATGGGCGCCTGCACCCAGATGTGGAATTTCCTTTATATCGACGATCTGGCGGAAGGGATGCTGGCGTTGGCGCTCTGCGGAAAAAAGGCCGGCGGTTATTACAACCTGGCGGCAGGCCGGGACGCCACGATGCCGCTGAGAGAGTATGTGGAGGAGATGCGCCGCCTGTGCGGAGGAAAGGGCAGTACGGTTTACGGAGAACTGCCGCCGAACGCCGAGGGACAGGCCCAGTTGATCCCGGATATCACGAAGATTACGGAAACGACCGGATGGAAGCCGTGCGTGAGTTTTGCGGAGGGGATCGGGCGGATGCTGGCCCTGATGGAGGGACAGCCGCGGTAAAAAGCGCCAAAGAGAAGCCGGATCGAACCTTTCATGAACGGATGATGAGAGAAAGGGGTTATAATATGGAAAGAAAGACCTGTATCGTATGCGGGCACCGTCTGCCGGAGCAGCCCCTGCTGCGCTTTGACGGTATGCCAGCATCAGCTCAGGGTATCCCGGACGCGACGGAGGTTTCGGAGGACCATGGGATCACGCTGCGCCTCTACCAGTGCCAGGGCTGCGGGCTCACGCAGGTGGACGGCGAGCCGGTGGAGTATTACCGGGATGTGATCCGTACCGGCGGGTCTTCCACGACAATGGTGGAGATGCGGAACCGCCAGTACAGCCATATGATCCGCCGTTACCACCTGGAGGGGAAGAAATTCCTGGAAGTAGGCTGCGGCCGCGGCGAGTTTTTGAAGATGCTGGAGGCTTTTCCGGTGGAGGCCTACGGCGTGGAACACAGCCCGGCGCTGGCGGAAACGGCCAGGGCCAACGGGCTGCGGGTATTTGACGGGTTTACGGAAACAGCGGATACGGTTCTGGGCGACGCCGGCCCCTACGATGTGTTTTTGTCCTTTAATTTTCTGGAGCACCAGCCGGATCCCGGCGTGATGCTGGACTGCATCCGGCGGAACCTGACAGAAGACGGCATGGGGCTGGTGACGGTCCCCAGCCTGGACGACATTCTTCAGTACGACGGTTATTATGAATTGATCCGCGATCATATTGCCTACTATACGTTTGACACGCTGCGGTACCTGCTGGAGCTGCATGGATTTGAGGTGCTGGAGGAGGAGCTGGTCAATCGGGACACGCTGGCGATGATCGTGCGCAGGAAACAGCCGTCTGAAAACGGCGGCGAAGCGGGAAAAGAGTCCGACCGGGCCGCGGTCACGCCTGCCGATTTTTCCGTTTGGGACCAGAGTTTTGCCCGGATCCGGGACCAGCTGCTGGGATGGACGGAAGAAATCCGGCGGCAGGGCAGGACCCTGGCGATCTGGGGAGCCAGCCATCAGGCCTTTACGCTGGCGGCGACGACCTGTCTGGGAGAACGGACGGCGTATATCATCGATTCCGCGCCGTTTAAGCAGGGCCGTTTTGCGCCGGCTTCGCACCTGCCGATCGTGTCGCCCGACGATGCGCAGGAGCATCCGGCGGACTGCTTTTTGATCATGGCGCCGGGGTATACGGAAGAGATATTCGCCACGATCCGCCGGCGTTTCGGAGAAAAAACGCGGGTGTGGACCCTGCGCAGCGACGCGCTGAAAGAATTGACGTGAGGAGATCCCTGCATTTGAGGGAAACTGTATGGGATCACAGGAACCTATGAGAGGAACCACCGGATCTGACCGGGGTATGGGAAGTGAAAAGTGAGGAACAGATGAAGACGATCAGTGTCGTAGTACCCTGTTATAATGAAGAGGAAAATGTAAAGGCGCTGGCAGACGCCCTGCGGGAAATGTTTGAAGAAGATCTGCCCAATTATCGGTATGAGATCATTTTTATTGACAACGATTCGAAAGATCATACGCGGGACATCATCCGCCGGCTGTGCGCGGACGACCGGAATATCCGCGGGATCTTCAACGCCAAAAATTTCGGCCAGTTTAATTCGCCGTATTACGCCATGCTCCAGAGCAGCGGAGACTGTACGATCCTGATGGCGGCGGATTTCCAGGATCCGATGGACCTGGTCCCCAAGTTCGTGCATGAATGGGAGAATGGTTATAAGATCGTGATCGGCATCAAGAAATCCAGCAAAGAAAGTAAATTCATGTACTGGCTCCGGGGCTGCTATTACAAGATCATCAAGAAGCTGTCGGATGTGGAACAGATCGAGCAGTTCACGGGCTACGGCCTTTATGACGCGAAATTTATCCAGGTATTGAGGGAACTGGACGACCCGACGCCGTTTCTGCGCGGCATCGTGGCGGAGCTGGGTTTCCGGCGCAAGGAGATCCCCTACGAGCAGCCGAAGCGGCGGGCCGGCAAGACCAGCAATAATTTCTACCGGCTTTACGACGCGGCCATGCTAAGCATCACTTCCTATACGAAAGCGGGGATCCGGCTGGCGACGTTTCTCGGTCTGTTCAGCTGTATGGCCAGTTTTGTCGTAGCACTGGTCTATCTGGTCATGAAGCTGATCTGGTGGGACCGCTTCCAGGCTGGGATGACGCCGATGCTGCTGGGGATGCTGTTTTTGGGATCGGTGCAGATCTTCTTTATCGGCATGATCGGCGAGTATGTACTCTCCATCAATCAGAGGGTGATGAAGCGGCCCCTGGTCGTGGAGGAGGAGCGGATCAATTTCCCCAGGAAACGGGACCGGGACGGCCGCGGGGACCGGGGAGAACGGTACGAGAAAGACGGCCGCGGTGATAAGAACGGCAAGAACGACGGTTATAAGAAGTCCCGCCGTCCGGACCGTCCGAACAAAAACGCGAAAGACGTGAAGATGACGGTGGACGATAAGACGCAGGAGAGCTGAAAAGCGTCCCCGGCGGGAAGACTACAGGAAAACGGAGTTTAAGACGCATGAAATTTAAGATCGACGTGGTCCGGATCCGGGAAAATTCCATCCAGCTCAACGGCTGGGTCGTCGGAAAAACGCCCGAGTCCAGACCCGCTTTTCTGGTACTGGATCAGAACCGTCAGAAAGTGAAGATGAAATATGTCTCCACCCGCAGGGACGACGTGAGCCAGATCTATTATAAGAAGATCTACGACAGGGACTTTGGCTTCGATATCCAGTTCCCGTACGAGAGGGGCAGAGATTACTGGCTGCTGATCCGCTGCGACGGCCGCATCCGGCGGATCCGGTTCAATGAGAAACTGATCGCGAAGCGTTCCAGCGTAGCTTATAAGAGGTTGGAAAAGATCCGCGATCTGATGAATATGGAGACCGTGCATGTAGCCGTGGAGTTCTGGAAGAAACACGGCTTAAAGGCGTTATTTCTAAAGTCCAAGCATAAGCTGCAGGGCATCGACAATGATTACGAGTACGCGGAATGGTACGATCTGACGAAGCCCACCCGGGAGGAACTGGACGCGCAGCGGGCGGAGAAATGGGAGAATGGTCCGCGGTTTTCCATCGTGATGCCGGTCTATCTGGCCCCGAAAGAGTATCTGAAAGTCATGCTGGACTCGATCCTGGCCCAGACCTACCCCAACTGGGAGCTGTGCATCGCGGACGGCAGCCCTGCGGGGAAGACCTCTGAAGCTCTGGTGAGATCTTATATGGAAAAGGACGGCCGCATCCGCTACCAGGCGCTGGGGAAAAACGGCGGCATCTCCGAGAACACCAACGCGGCCATCGCCATGGCGGGCGGGGATTATATCGCGCTGGCAGACCAGGACGACGCGATGCCGGAACACGCGCTTTACGAGTGCGCGAGGACGATCCGGGAGCATCCGGACTGCGACGTGATCTATTCCGACGAGGACAAGATGGACATGGACGGCGGGGCGTTGTTCGACCCGCATTTCAAGCCGGATTTTAATCCGGATCTTCTGCGCAGCGTCAATTATATCTGCCATCAGTTCGTGGTCCGCAGGGACCTGCTGGAGCGGGTCGGAGGCTTCCGCAGGGAATTCGACGGCGCGCAGGACTACGACCTGATCCTGCGCTGTACGGAACAGGCGAAAGAGATTCGCCATATTCCGAAGGTGCTGTACCACTGGCGCTGTCACCAGGGCTCTACGGCCAGCAATCCCCAGAGCAAGCTGTATGCGTTCGAGGCGGGCTCCCGGGCGGTCATGGAGCATTACCGGCGGCTGGGCATCCCGGCCCTGAAAGTGGAGAAAGGCGTGGATTACGGCATCTACCATACCACTTTCGAGATCGTGGGCGAACCGCTGGTTTCCGTGATCATCCCGAATAAGGACCACCATACGGATCTGGATCTCTGCGTGCGGTCGATCCTGACGAAATGCACCTATAAGAATCTGGAATTTGTCGTGGTGGAGAATAACAGCCGGGAAGCGGAGACATTCGATTATTACGAAAAGATACAAAAAGAATTCCCCCGGGTTCGTGTGGTCCGCTGGGAGCGGGAGTTTAATTTTTCCGCGATCAACAATTTCGGTGTCCGCCACGCCAAAGGGGAATATCTGCTGTTTTTAAATAACGACACGGAGCCGATCGCTCCGAACTTCATCGAGGAGATGCTGGGCTTCTGCCAGCGGGAGGACGTGGGAGCTGTGGGAGCCAGACTGCTCTACGAGGACGATACGATCCAGCACGCCGGCGTCGTGGTCGGGTTCGGCGGCATTGCGGGCCATACGTTCATCGGGCTCCACGAGGCGGAGAACAGTTATTTCCACCGGGCCATGTGCGCCCAGGATTACAGCGCCGTCACCGCGGCCTGCATGATGAGCAAAAGGTCCGTTTTTGAGGCGGCGGGCGGTTTCAGCGAGGAGCTGGCCGTGGCGTTCAACGACATCGATTACTGCATGAAAGTGCGGGCCCTGGATAAACTGGTGGTCTACGCGCCCTACGCGCTCCTCTACCATTACGAATCCAAATCCCGGGGGCTGGAGGATACGCCGGAGAAAGTGGACCGCTTTAACCACGAGGTGGCGAAGTTTGCGCGGAAATGGCCGGATATCCTGCGGGACGGCGATCCTTACTACAATCCGAACCTGACCCTGCGCAAGTCCAATTTCGCGCTTCGGGACCTTTTAAAAGAAAAGATCGGCGAACCCTATCCGGTGCATCCGACGATCCGCAAATATATGGAAGAGGAGGAAGAGGCGCATGTCCGAAAAACAGGCGACGGTGATCATCCCGAATTATAACGGGCTTCCGTTTCTGGGTGTGTGTCTGGACGCGCTCCAGAGACAGACCTGCCGGGATTTCGATATCCTGGTGGTGGACAACGGCTCCACCGACGGCAGCGCAGAGTGGCTGAAGTCCCGGGGCATCCCGACGCTTTGCCTGGATCATAATACCGGTTTTTCCGGAGCGGTCAACGCGGGGATCCGGGCGGTTTCGACGCCTTACGTGCTGCTTTTGAACAACGATACCGAGGCCGAGCCGGAGTTTGTGGGGGAACTTTTGGCCTCGATCAGGCGTTCCCGGCGGATCTTCGCGGTCACCAGCAAGATGATCCAGATGTACCACAGGGAACTGATGGACGACGCCGGGGATATGTTCTGCCTCATGGGATGGGCCTATCAGCGGGGCGTGGGGCGTTCCAGCCGCGGCTATAACCGGGAGCGGGAGGTGTTTTCCGCCTGTGCCGGGGCCGCGATCTACCGGCGGGAGGTCTTTGAGGAGATCGGCCTTTTCGACGAGCGGCATTTCGCCTATCTGGAGGACCTGGACGTCAGCTATCGCGCCAAAATCTGCGGCTATCACATCCGTTACTGCCCTTCGGCGGTGGTTTATCATGTGGGCAGCGGCACCAGCGGCTCCAAATACAACGCGTTCAAGGTCCGTCTGGCCGCCCGCAACAGTCTCTACGTGGACTATAAGAACATGCCCTGGCCCCAGCTTTTGATCAACGCGCTGCCGATCGCGGCGGGCGTCGCGGTGAAATACGGTTTTTTCAAAAAAATAGGCTATGAAAAAGAGTTTTTGTCGGGCGTAAAAGAGGGGCTGTCCACGTTGTCTTCCTGCAAACGCGTCGTTTACCGGAGAGAACACCTGGACAATTATCTCTCCATCCAGTGGGAGCTGACTGCGGGCGCATTTTTGTATGTGTACGAATTTGTCAGGAGACAGTTAGGAAAAATTCCCAAAAATTAAGAGAATTTTAATACCCCGCGCAGGAAATTCATGTATAATGTATGGGACATAGCTCACATTATTTTTTGGGTGAAAGCTTATGATAAAGAATAATCAGCAGATGCTGAACCGGCTGCATCTGTTTCTGGACATACTGGTCCTGGTGGCTGCCTACGCGCTGGCCTGGTGCTGCCTCGTCCTGAGAAATACGCTGCTGACGCCGGAGAGGGGCCTGCTTCCGCCGCAGTATTATTTTGCCGTACTGGTTGTCATTATCCCGCTGTATCTGATCTTATATACGTCCTTTCATTTATATGAACCGAAGCGGATACAGTCCAGGCGATACGAATTTTTTAATATTTTCCGTTCCAATCTGTTAGGCCTTCTGGTCATGACGACCGTGCTGTTTCTGTTCCGGAAGAATCCATTCATCCAGGAATTTTCTTCTAGGATGGTGGGCTATTTCTTCATTATCAATATCGTGGCGGAGACGGCGGAACGCGCCGCGATCCGCGCGGTGCTGCGGACCCTGCGTTCTAAGGGCTACAACCAGAAGCATATTCTTCTGGTGGGAATGAGCCGGACCGCGGAGGGATTCATCGACCGCGTAAAGAGCAATCCGGAATGGGGGTACCAGATCTGGGGCATCCTGGACGATACGGCGTCTCCGGGCGACGAATATAAGGGCGTGAAAGTGCTGGGAGTGATCGACGAGCTGGAGTCGATCCTGGAACTCAATACCCTGGATGAGATCGCGATCACGCTGGCCATCGGAGAATACGGAAAACTGGAGCGGATCGTGGCTGCCTGCGAAAAATCGGGGGTCCACACCAAATTTATCCCGGATTACAATAATCTGATCCCGACGAGGCCGTATACGGAGGATCTGCAGGGGCTTCCGGTGATCAATATCCGCCATGTGCCGCTGACGCTGATGTATAACAGGATGATCAAGCGGGCCGTAGATGTGGTGGGTTCCCTTGCGGCGATCGTCTTGTTCTCTCCGGTCATGCTTCTGACCGCTATTTTGATCAAACTGACGTCGCCGGGGCCTCTGATCTTCAAGCAGGAGCGGGTCGGGCTTCACAACCGGTCGTTCCAGATGTATAAATTCCGTTCGATGGAGGTGCAGCCGCTGTCGGAGGAAAATTCGAAATGGACGACGCAGCACGATCCCCGCGTGACGCCGGTGGGCCGGGTGATCCGGAAGACCAGCATCGACGAGCTGCCGCAGCTTTTTAACGTGCTGAAGGGCGAGATGAGCCTGGTGGGGCCCAGGCCGGAGCGGCCGCTTTTTGTGGAACGGTTCAAGGAGGAGATCCCCAGATATATGATCAAGCACCAGGTGCGGCCGGGGATGACCGGATGGGCCCAGATCAACGGCTACCGGGGGGACACTTCGATCACCAAGCGGATCGAGCATGACCTGTATTATATTGAAAACTGGACGTTCGGACTGGATATCAAGATCCTGTTCCTGACGATCTTTAAAGGTTTTATCAATAAAAACGCATACTAGAAGACGGAAACGACAGAGACGAGGTTACGGACATGGGTAATGAACATGAGGATGGGCTGAAAGATCCCATTTATACGGGGGGCCCGCGCAGGCCCCGCGAAAATACCGAAGAGACGGCGCATACACAGGGGCAGCAGGCGCGCAGGATCCGGGAAAACGCCGAAGAGACGGCGCATACGCAGGGGCAGCAGGCGCGCAGGACCCGGGAAAACGCCGAAGAGACGGCGCATACGCAGGGACAGCAGGCGCGCAGGACCCGGGAACATGCCGCGGAGGGGGCGCGCACCCGGGAAAGCGGCGCGGAAAGGGCGCGTACGAAAGAGCAGCATCAGAGAGTTCCAAGACGCGGGGAGCAGCCGGAGAGCGCTCCCGAACCGGAGTCTTTCAGCAGCAAAGTAGCGCAGATCCGCCTGGATCTGGAGAGAAAAAAGAAACGCAGAAGACGTATCATTATCATGGCAGTGGCGGAGTGTATCGTGCTGGCGTGCATATTCTCGTATGCATATGTGAGCCGCCTTTGGAATCTGATGCCCAGACCCAGCGTAGACAAACAGAATGTGGAGAACGCCAATATCTCTGTGGAAACGATCAAGAAGATGCAGGGGTACTGGATGATCGCGATCTTCGGCGTGGATGCCGGTACGGGCACGTCCAGCGCCAGAGGCAACAATTCGGACGTCAATATGATCGCCTGTATCAATCAGGACACGGGGGAGATCAAGCTGGTGTCCGTATATCGCGATACCTATCTGAAAGTAAACGATAAGGGGGATATGCGGAAATTTAATTATGCCTACGCCAGCGGCGGCGCGGAGCAGGCCCTGAAGATGCTCAATGAAAATCTGGATCTGAATATTACCGAGTATATCGTGTTCAACTGGAAAGCGGTCGCGGACGGGATCAATTTCCTGGGCGGCGTGGATCTGGAGATCACGGATGCGGAGTTTAAATACATCAACTCGTTTATTTCCGAGACGGTAAAAGAGACGGGAGTGCCGTCCGTGCAGCTTAAAAGCGCGGGGATGAACCATCTGGACGGCGTGCAGGCGGTGGCCTATGCCCGTCTGCGTCTGATGGACAGCGATTACCAGCGTGTAGAGCGGCAGAAAAAGGTGATCGCCCAGGCTTTTGAAAAGGCCAAACATTCGGACTACGTGGTGCTGAATCAGATCCTGGTGATCTGCCTGCAGGAGGTCATGACGAACCTGGATTTTGCGGACCTGACCAACGTGGCTCTGAACGTTACCAAGTACCATATCGGAGATACGGGCGGTTTCCCCTTTAACAGAGGGGAGAAGACCGTTGGAAAGATCGGTTCCTGCATTATTCCTAAGACGCTGGAGAGCAATGTGAGCCAGCTGCACCAGTTCCTGTTCGGCGACGAGGCCTATGAACCGACGGATGCTGTGAAAAAGATCAGCCAGAAGATTTCGGAGACGACCGGTATGTATGAGGCTGGGACGGCCCCGGCGGTCAGTTCCGGCGGCGGTTCGGGTTCCGGGAGCGGGAATAGTTCGGGCAGCGGCTCTGGTTCGGGAAGCGGGAATGGTTCCGGGAGTGGTAGCGGCTCTGGCAGCGGGAACAGTTCGGGCGGTGGCAGCGGTTCGGGCTCCGGGAACAGTTCCGGGAGCGGCAGCGGCTCCGGCAGCGGGAACAGTTCCGGCAATGGCGGCGGTTCCGGCAGCACGACTGAGGCGGAGACAACGGCCGCCCCGACTGAGGCGGAACAGACGACCGCCGCGGAAGAGACGACGCTGGCTCCGGAGGAGAGCAGTCCTTTTGAGAACGGCATTATCATAGAACCGTCCGATATCATGGAAACGGACGCCCAGGGGCAGCCGATCGGACAGGAGGACGACAATGGCACTTCGGCTCCGGAGGGACCTGTGCCGGGCGAGAGTATGCCGGATCAGCAGCCGTCGCCGGGCGAGAGCGTGCCGGGCGAAAGTAGGCCGGATCAGCAGCCGTCGCCGGGTGAGAGTACGCCGGATCAGCAGCCGGTGCCGGGTGAGAGTACGCCGGATCAGCAGCCTGTGCCGGGCGAGAGTACGCCGGATCAGCAGCCGTCCTCGCCGGAGGAGAGCGCGCCGTCCGAGAGTTCCGCGTCTGTGCCGGGCAGTGGTCCGAACAGCGATATCACGATTCCTGCGGGGCCGGGCGACGTGGAGACGAACGAGAGCGCCGGGGGAGACGATACGGTGGGATCGGGTCAGCAGCAGACCGCTCCGCCCGCTCCCGAGCAGAGTTCTCCGGCCGCACCGGAGAGCCAGTCGGCTCCGTCCGATACGCAGGCTTCCCCGGGAGAGCCGGGACCGGTTCCGGACGGGACGTCGATTGTGATCCCGCCCTCCTCCGAGATCGGGGAGTAATCCGGGGCGGCGGCCGATGGTTTTGACGTGAAGCGGCAGGGCTGTTTCGGACGGCAGGAGAGTAATCTGAAACGGCGGCCGATGGTTTTGACGTAAAGCGACAGGGGTCTGCTTCGACTGGATAGAAAACAGGATCTGCCATGCAAAAAAGCAGGCTCCTGTTTTCAGGTTATTTAGAAAGCACAGAAAAAGATGTAAGCCTCATTTCACAGTTTTATTATGATTCTTTCACAGTTTGGTCACAGAAGATTGATATAGTTAGATCATCGAAAGAAAACAAAGCATTGTTGGAAAGGGGTTGTTCTTTATGTATGATGATGAAATGAATCGGATAGATGAAAACGACGGGACGGAGTACGCGGGAGCGGAAGACAGTCTCGATCTGGAGGATGCGCAGGCGGCTCCGTCCGGCCTGGAGATCGCGCAGGAGCAGGCAGCTTCGGCGGGAGACCGGCCGGCGGTTCCGGAGATGTCAGCCGGACCGGTTAGCGGTCAGAGTCAGCCGGCAGTGTCCGAAAACGCGCAGAACTACAGCGACGGCGGCCATGGGTACGGCGTTTCGACCGGAAATGGTCAGACTGAAAACAGCCAGTCCGAAAGCGGCCGGAATTACGGCGGTTCGTACGCGGGCGGTCAGAGCTATCGTGATCTGTCCGGAAGTAATCCGTCTTATGGCGTACAGAGCGGCGCGGGGCAGGGCTACAGCGGCCAGAGCTACGGCGGTCAGGATGGAGCGGGCCAGAGTTACGGCAGCCGGGATGGATCCGGCCAGAATAGCGCAGGCCAGGGTTACAGTAGCCAGAGCGGCGCGGGCCAGGCTTACGGCAGCCGGGATGGGTCTGGTCAGAATGGAACGAGCCAGAGTTACGACAGCCAGAACGGAGCAAGCCAGGGCTACAACAGCCAGAATGGAGCGAGCCAGGTTTACGGCAGTCAAAACGGAACGAGCCAGAGCTACGGCAGTCAGAACACGACAGGCCAGAGCTACAGCAGTCAGAACCCATACAGCGGAAACGGCGCCCAGAACTACCCGGGTCAGTACGGTTACGGCGCGAACACCCAGAGTCATTCGGGACAGTACGGAGCCAGTCAAGGCTATGGCGATGCGTCCGGTAACCGTTCGCCTTACGGCAGTCAGTATGGAGCGAACCAGAATTACAGCGGTCAGAACCCGTACGGCGGGAACGGTGGCCAGAATTATCAAAATGGTTACAATACTCAGAATCACCAGGATGCGTACAGCCAGAGCTATCAGAACGCCGGCGGCAGCGCTTCCAACGGCCAGAATCAGTACAGTGCGGGCAATTCCCAGAATACCGATTCTCCTTATCCGGTGAACCAGGAGCCGAAGAAAAAGAAAGCGCCCGGCAAGGTGAAAAAAGCCGCAGGTCTCGTGGCGGCGGCGCTGGTGTTCGGAGTCATATCCGGCGGTACGATGGTGGGGATCAATATCCTGGCGGATTCGATGAAAGAGGAGGACGCGCCTCCGATCACTGTGAACCAGCCGACAGAGAAGTACAGCCTTTCGGACGACGATATCAGCCGGATCGCCGGCAGCCTGAACCTGAATTCTGACGGGAGCCGTACCGTGGTCATGGATGTGTCGGACATCGTAGAGGATGTGATGCCGTCGGTGGTGGCGATCAACAACATGACCCGTTACGAGAACATCAATCCGTGGTTCGGCGGCAGCCAGACCTACGAGGTGCCCAGCGCCGGTTCCGGTATCATTGTTGGGCAGAACGATACGGATCTGCTGATCGTGACGAACAATCATGTGGTCGAGGACGCGACGGAGACTTCGGTGGTATTTATTGACGATACAGAAGTGGAAGCGACGATCAAGGGAACCGATTCCGAGAGCGACCTGGCGGTCGTGGCGGTGCCGCTGAATACCATTCCCGCGGAGACGCTGGAGAAGATCTCGATCGCCGAGCTGGGAAATTCGGACGAACTGAAAGTCGGCCAGGGCGTGATCGCCATCGGCAATGCTCTGGGATACGGCCAGGCCGTGACCGTAGGCTATATCAGCGCATTGAACCGTGAGGTGACGGTAGACGGAAGCACCAGCCGGAACCTGCTTCAGACGGATGCGGCGATCAACCCCGGCAACAGCGGCGGCGCGCTGCTGAACATGCAGGGACAGGTCATCGGTATCAACGAAGCGAAATATACGGATACGGATGTGGAAGGCATGGGCTATGCGATCCCGATCTCCCAGGCGCAGAGCGTCATCGATACGCTGATGGTGCGCCGCAGCGGAGAACAGGTCGAGGAGGACCAGGCCGGATACCTGGGCATCCAGGGCATTACCGTAGACAGTACGATGGAGCAGCAGTTCGGTATCCCGGCGGGCGTCTATATCGTGCGCATCGTCGAGGGCGGAGCGGCTTCCAAGACCGATCTGCGGGAGAAAGACGTGCTCGTCAAATTTGACGGACAGACCATCCGCACGTATTCCAGCCTGCAGGATTTGCTGAAATATTATAAAAAAGGCGAGACCGTGGAGATCGTAGTGAAATCCCTGGAGAACGGCGAATATGTGGAACGCACGATCACGATCACGCTGGGCGGACGGGAAACGGTAAATAACGGATAAAAGCGGCGCAGGCTGCGGCAGGCGCCGGGACCGGCCGACGAGGTCCGGTATATAGATTCATATAAATCAGGGAGCGCTGGAAACAAAATCAGCGGTTTGCCCCCGGCGGCTTCTGCGGCTGCGGAACCTCTCAGAAAAAGAGAGGACCGCGGCTGCGGGAACCGTCGGGGGCCGTCTGGGTTTCTGCGGCGACCCGGGAACAGGAGAGAGGATTTGGACGAAAAAGACGTAAACGACAGGGAAATCGAGAACAAAGATACGGAAAACAAGAACGATCCGTATGAGAAGATCTGCTATGTCTGCCGCCGCACCGAGAGCAAGGCGGGACCGATGATCGATATGCCGGGCAATATGTGTCTCTGCCACGACTGTATGCAGAAAGCGTTCGATACGGTCATAAAGGGCGGCATTGATTTTTCGAAGATCCAGAACATGCCGTATATGAACCTGAATCTCAACGATTTCAAGGATCTGAATATTCCTCAGACGCCGATCCCGGAGAAGCAGAGGATCCGGAAAAAGACTGCGGAGAGCCAGCCCTCGTTCGATATCCGGGATGTTCCGCCGCCGCACAGGATCAAGGCGTCCCTGGACCAGTACGTGATCGGCCAGGAGCAGGCGAAAAAGGTCATTTCGGTGGCGGTCTACAACCATTATAAGAGAGTGTTCGATCAGGCGAACCGCAAAGACGGCAGCGACGATGTGGTGATCGAGAAGTCCAATATCCTGATGATCGGCCCCACCGGCAGCGGCAAGACCTATCTGGTGAAGACGCTGGCCCGGATCCTGGACGTGCCGCTGGCCATTGCAGACGCCACGTCTCTGACCGAGGCGGGCTATATCGGCGACGATATCGAAAGCGTGATCTCCAAGCTGCTGGCGGCCGCCGGCAACGATGTGGAGAAAGCGGAGCACGGGAAACTCGCCGGGGCGCTTCGGTGTCTGG
>CANQYH010000016.1 GCA_947628025.1 uncultured Lachnospiraceae bacterium
GCGGACAAAACCGCGCCCTGCACCTCCTCCATGTTCTTGAACAGCCCAAAAATCGGCTTGACCGAACACCCCAGCTCCTCCGCCAGCGCCCGCGCGGTGAGCCCGTCGGGACCATCCCTCCGTGTCAGGTCCAGCGCGGCGCTTGTGATCTCGTCCCGTGTGAATTTGAATTTCGGCGGCATGCCCACGTTCCTCCCATCATAGCGCATCTATTGTTGCGCAACTTATGTTACTTATTATACGCATTTATTTAAAAATGTCAAGAGGGCAGGAAATGGTTCACCAAATTTTTTTGCCGGCTGCAATAAGTTAGGGTCGACGATCCGTGAGGGTTCTCACAAAATCATCGGCTCTGCGTCCGGTTCTTTAATGATGTTTTAATTTTCAACTTACAAATGGTAATTTCGTCCTGGATATTCCATGGATTATCATTGATATAGGAGCAGGACATATCTAAAAGCGCTCCGGGTATAATATAAAATGAAGCGGTCATTCGCTTGGCCGCTTCATTTTGCACTGCTCAGTTTTTTATAATGCCGAAAATGTATTCCATAGATTGGGAATCCAGCTATTCGCCAATCTGCCCTTTCATCGGAAACTCCCGCTGCGATCTCACTCCACGTACGCGATCAGTTTATCTCCCGCCTCGGACGTATCGACCACGATCGTGTCGCCCTCGTGTACCGCGTCTTCCAGGATGATCTTCGCCGCCAGCGTCTCCACATGCTTCTGCAGATACCGCTTCAAGGGCCGCGCGCCGTAGACCGGATCGTAGCCATGCTCCACCACGAACTTCTTCGCGCTACCGGTCAGGTCCACGCGCAGTTCCCGGTCCGCCAGCCGCCGGTTGGTGTCCGCGATCAGCAGGTCGATGATCCCGGCGATATTGTCCCGGGTCAGCGGCTTGAACAGGATGATCTCGTCCAGACGGTTCAAAAACTCCGGCCGGAAATGGGCCCGCAGATCGTTCATCGCCATGTCCTCGGCCTCCTTGCGGATGCTGCCGTCGTCGTCGATCCCCTCCAGCAGGTACTGGGAACCGATATTCGAAGTCATGATGATGATCGTATTCTTGAAATCCACGGTCTTGCCGGTGGAATCGGTGATGCGCCCGTCGTCCAGCACCTGCAGCAGCACATTGAACACATCGGGATGGGCTTTCTCCACCTCGTCGAACAGCACCACGCTGTAAGGCTTGCGGCGCACCGCCTCCGTCAGCTGGCCGCCCTCATCGTAGCCCACGTATCCGGGAGGCGCTCCGATGAGCCGGGCCACCGAATGTTTCTCCATATATTCGCTCATATCGATCCGGACCATATTGGACTCGTCGTCAAAGAGGCTGGCCGCCAATGCTTTCGCCAGCTCCGTCTTGCCCACGCCGGTCGGTCCCAAAAACAGGAACGATCCGATCGGCTTCGTCAGGTCCTTAATACCGGCCTTGGAACGGATGATCGCCTCCGTCACTTTTTCCACGCCCTCGTCCTGGCCCACGACCCGTTTGTGCAGCTCCTGATCCAGATGCAGCGTCTTGCTGCGCTCGCTCTCCGTCAGCTTCGCCACCGGGATGCCGGTCCACCGGGAAATGATCCGCGCGATCTCGTCGTCCGTCACGCTCTCACGCACCAGGCTCAGATCCTGCTCCCGGATCTTTTTCTCTTCCTCGGCCAGCTGCTTCTGCAGTCCAGGGAGCTTGCCGTACTGCAGCTCCGCCGCCTTGTTCAGGTCGTACGCCTGCTGGGCCTGGGCGATCTCCCGGTTGACATTCTCGATCTCCTCACGCAGGGACGACAGCTTCTCCACGGAATGTTTCTCATTCTCCCACTGGGCTTTCTTCGCCGCGAACTCATCATGAAGCTCTGCCAGCTCTCTCTGCAGATCTTCCAGCCGCTCCTGGCTCAAATGGTCCGTCTCTTTCTTCAGCGCCGCTTCTTCGATCTCCATCTGCATGACTTTGCGGGACAATTCATCCAGCTCCGTCGGCATGGAGTCCATCTCCGTTTTGATCAGGGCGCAGGCCTCGTCCACCAGGTCGATGGCCTTATCCGGCAGGAACCGGTCGCTGATATAACGGTCGGACAGAACGGCCGCCGACACCAGCGCCGAGTCGGTGATCTTTACGCCGTGGAACACCTCGTACCGCTCTTTCAGGCCGCGGAGAATGGAAATGGTACCCTCCACCGTCGGCTCGTCTACCATGACCGGCTGGAAACGGCGCTCCAGCGCGGCGTCCTTTTCCACATATTTCCGGTACTCGTCCAGCGTGGTCGCGCCGATGCAGTGCAGCTCGCCGCGGGCCAGCATGGGCTTCAGCAGATTGCCCGCATCCATCGCGCCATCGGCTTTCCCGGCTCCCACGATCGTGTGCAGCTCGTCGATGAACAGAATGATCTGCCCGTCGCTCTTTTTGACCTCCTCCAGCACGGCTTTCAGACGTTCCTCAAACTCGCCCCGGTACTTGGCCCCAGCGATCAGAGCGCCCATATCCAGCGCGAACAATTTCCGGTCTTTCAATCCTTCCGGCACGTCGCCGCGGACAATCCTCTGGGCCAGGCCCTCCACCACCGCGGTCTTGCCGACGCCGGGTTCCCCGATCAGCACCGGGTTATTCTTGGTCTTGCGGGAAAGGATGCGGATCACGTTGCGGATCTCGCTGTCGCGGCCGATCACCGGGTCCAGTTTCTGGTCCCTGGCACGCTCCACCAGGTCGGAACCGTATTTCTCCAGCGTGTCGTAGGTAGCCTCCGGATTGTCGCTGACCACCCGCTGATTGCCGCGGACCGTGCTCAGCGCCTGCAAAAACGTCTCCCGATTGATGCCGTACTGCTTAAACAGCTCCTTGACCGTCCGGTCCGGCTGGCGCAGCATGGACAGAAACAGATGCTCCACCGACACATACTCGTCGCCCATGGCTTTCGCTTCGTCCTCGGCATTGATCAGCACCTTGTTCAGGTCGTTGCTCAT
This sequence comes from uncultured Lachnospiraceae bacterium, assembly GCA_947628025.1. Classification (GTDB taxonomy): domain Bacteria; phylum Bacillota; class Clostridia; order Lachnospirales; family Lachnospiraceae; genus UBA3402. The sequence goes on from CANQYH010000016.1 coordinate 2,962, forward strand.
ATACAGCTGGCCCGCGCCGCTGACTTTCGGCAGGCGCTCCACCGCCTGGCGCGCCTCATTCACAAACATATCGCCGGACAGGTTCATCTTCGTGATCAGCTTCAGGATCAGGCTGTCCTCCACTGTCAGCAGGCTCAGAAGCAGATGCTCCTGCTCCAGCTGCTGATTGCCGTGCTCATAGGCCAGCTTCTCGCAGTTCTGCACGGCCTCCATGGATTTCTGCGTAAATTTATTAATATTCATAATGACTCCTCCTCTCGGAATCTCCCTTTCTTTGTTCTACTCGTACTATAACACATGTTGTTAGCAGAGTCAAGAGGTGAGTGCTAATTTTTTTAATATTCTGCAGCAACTCCAAACAATTTCCATTCACCCGGAACCTGTTTCCCCCATTCCGGCACGTTTCGCGGTCCGGCAAACTGCCTGCGCGGACAGGCCGCCGCCGAAATGCGCGAAAGTTCCTCTTCATCCGACCGAATCCGCTATGACCAGCGGCGTCATCTCTCCCTCGCAGAATACGCTCAGCCTGTGAAGCGCCCGCGTACATTCCACATATAATACCTTTCGGTCGTCCTCGTCCATATAATTCTCCACGCCGGCGTCGCACACGATCACCTCGTCGAACTCCAGCCCCTTGGCCATATAGGACGGAAGCAGGAGGATCCCGCTCAGTTCCTCCGCTCCGCCGCTGCGGATCTGTTTGAGCTTTACGCGGGACTTCAGATCCTCAAACAGATCGTCGCACCCGCTCTCATTCTTGCACAGCAGGCCGATCGTTTCCATCCCTCTCTCCCGGCAGAGCCGGATCTCATCCTCGATCCCGCTGAGATATTCCGCCCGGCTGTCAAACGCCCGGACACTCACCGGGTCCCCGCTCCGGTTGAAGCTGGCGATCTCCGGATCCCGGCCGAGGAACCGGAGGCTGAACTGCAGGATCTCATTGGTGCAGCGGAAGCTCTTTTTCAGCGTTACCAGGGAACTGTTTTCTTTTCCCAATATCTCCCGCACCTGCCCATAAAACGAAAGATCCTCCTGCTTGGCAAGGGTCTGGTTCACATCCCCAAGCACCGTATATTTGGCGTCGGGGAACAGCAGGCCAAAGATCGCATACTGCAGCGGGTAATAATCCTGCGCCTCGTCGATGATCACCTGCCGGATATGACGGTAGTCCTGATCTCCGTACAATCTCAGGCGCAGCCACACCAACACTACCGCGTCGTCATAATCGATGCGGTTCTCTTCCAGCGCCGCCAGCGTATGCGCCCGGATCTCTTCGATCTCTTTCTCCGTATAGGAAACGGCATCCCCTTTCGCCGTGTTCGCTCCGCCGTCGCGGGAATCTCTCCCCAGCGCTTCCCGGACATACGTCCTTTCGCTCCAAAAGATCCGGTACAGCCGGTACAGATCCGGCTCCAGGATCCCCTGCAGCTCCTGGAACAGCGCGTTCTGCATCTCTCTGCCGGCAATTTTTCTTTCGCTGGAGATCTCCTCCCAGACCCAGAGCGCGCTCTCCCGCAGCCGGGCCGCCAGCGGCCGCTCCGGATTGCGAAGCACCTGCTGGATCAATTTCTCTTTTGTGACGATCCGCCGTCCGTTAAAATACAGATCCTTAAACTCCATCCAACGGGCCGGTATCTCCTCCACGAACCGGTTCAGCGCACGCAGAAAAGCCGCGGAAGTTTTCAGCTCCATCGACCGTTTTCTGCGTCTCCCCTCGTCCGTATTCCAAAGCGCTTTTTCCAGAAACGCGCTGCAGGATTCGGTCTTTCTCCCTTTCAGCACCGACCGGACGATGTCCTCAAACACGTTCGACACCACATTTTCCTCGCCCAACTCCGGCAGCACGCCCGCGATGTACTCCTCAAACGCCGTGTTCGGGGAAAGGATCAGGATATTGTTGGCCGCCAGCCGGTTATTCAGTCCCTGGTACATGAGATACGCCGCCCGATGCAGCGCGACCGACGTTTTCCCGCTCCCCGCCGCGCCCTGGATCATCAAAAGGTCATTCTCCATGTTCCGGATCAGGATATCCTGCTCCCGCTGAATGGTCTCGACGATCGCTTTCATGCCGGGGGACACATTCCGGGACAGCATCTGCCGCAGGATCTCGTCCTCAATGCTGATATCCGCGTCGAAAAAATAGCAGAGGCGGCTGTCCTTGATCTCATACTGGCGCTTTTTCTGTACTTCCCCGCAGATCCGCCCCGCGGGCGCGTCATAATACGCCGGCCCCGTCATGAAGCGGTAAAATACGCCGGCGATCGGGGAGCGCCAGTCGTAAACGTAGATCTTCAGGGCCTTTTCCGTTTTCAGAGAATTCCTGCCGATGTAAACTTCTTCCGGTTCGCCGTCCCCCTCAAACAGGAAATCGACCCGCGCAAAGTACGGAGAACGGACCGTATTTTCCAGGCGGCCGATCCTGCGCTTCGTTTCCTCGTAATCATCGGCAATGCCCGTCACCAGCGCCATCCCCTGGCTCAGCTCCACAAAGGCGTCAAAATTATCCGGGTCCGACAGATTGCCCGCGACGCCCTGCCCCACATTCTCAAAGATCCCCTTTTTGACCTCCCGCATCTCCGTGCGCTTCGTTTCCAGCGTCTCCCGCGCCTGCTCCAGCTGCGACCGGGCCTCCGCGACGGTTTCCTCCAGATACTTTTCCTCCAAATCAAAATCCGGGTGCCTCGTTTCCACTGCAACGCTCCTCTCCTAAAATGATCCGCCAATAGCCTGTGATACTTCACCAGTTTATCATACCCCAAACCGAAGAAACAGTCTTGTATTGCGGGATTTTTTATAGTATAATAAATATAGTGAAAAAGGCAAGGCTAGATTCCAACTTGGTATAGTTGGATATATAGCCTTGCCTTTTTTGTATTTGGGACATCATTCATTTAAAAATAACTGCTATTTACTACCTATTTACCGAAAAGATTCCCGTTGAACAAGATTTTAGTTGAAATGCTTGACAATGTAAATCAAAATGCGTATAATAAAGATACAATCGAAAGGAGATGATCGCATGGCTACAACTCCTACTCAGGTCCGCATCGATGCGGATATCAAGCGTGAGGCAACGGCACTCTTTGCCAGTCTTGGTCTGGATATGTCGGGCGCGGTAAACCTGTTTCTGCACCAGTGTGTTCTTCGCGGCGGATTGCCTTTTGCTGTGGAAGTTCCGCAATACAGTGACAAAACGCTCAGCGCGATGGCAGAGGCCAAAAGAATATCCCGCGACCCTGACGTCAAAGGATACAACAGCATGGAAGAGTTAAAGGCGGCGCTTGACGACTGATGTACCAAGTCAAATTCACCACAACTTACAAGAAAAGCTATAAGCTGATGAAAGATATTTTCAAAAAATAAAGCACACCAACGTCCGGCGTCATTCCACCGTCTTTAAACTCTCCACCATATCCACTTTTTTCAGCTTAAAATGCGCCGCGATATTAACGATCACGGAAAAGACCACGGTCAGCACCGCCGCCAGGACATAGGCGTAATCCGGGGCCGTCCGGCCGAACATGACCAGATTTACCTCTACGGTCAGCACCAGCCACGAATGCAGAAACCGCCCCATCACCAGGCCCAGCAGGATCCCGAAGATCGTCAGGAAAATGTTCTCGCGGTACACGTAAGCCGTCGTCTCCCGGTCATAGAAGCCCAGCACTTTCAGCGTGGCCAGCTCCCGGGTGCGCTCCGTGATATTGATGTTCGTCAGGTTATACAGTACGACGAACGCCAGCGCCGCCGCCGCGACGATCACGATGATCACCGCGTAGTCGATGGCGACCATGCTGTCGGTAAACGTATCGCGGATCGTAGCAATATAAGAATAGGAAGTCACGCCATCCATCGCCATCAGATCCGTAGAGACACGATCCGACTGTTCCGCACCCGCCTGCGCGTTATATTTGATCAGCGCCACATTTTCCACCGGCGCCTCGCCGAACAATTTCTCATAGCAGCCGTAGGACATGTAGATATAATGCTGCACGTAATTTTCCACGATGTCCGCCACCACAGCCTGCACCCGCACGTCGTCCTTTTCCAGCGTGATCGTGCCGCCTCTCTGCACGTCCAAAAGCTCCGACAGTTTCTCCGTGATCAGGATCTCGTCCTCCGGCAGCACCACCGCCTCATCGTCCAGCCGGTGGCGCAGATCGATGAAGCCGGTAAACATCTCCATGTCCCTGACGGAAAACAGATTCACGTCGTAGACCGGTCCGTCCGTCGACGCCTCCGCCATGAACTGGCTGGAAACCATGAACTGCTCCACATTCTCGCTGCCGTCCAGATAGGCCTCCACCGCCGCCAGTTCTTCCGCGGAAATGTCCTCGTCCAGCCCCATCGTGGCGTCATAGAGGGAAATTTCGTCAAACTGCTTATTCAGTATGGCGAAAATGGAATCGTGCAGGCCGAAACCGGTCACGATCAGGGCCGTACAGCCGCCGATCCCGATCACCGTCATCCAGAAGCGCCGTTTGTAGCGGAACAGATTGCGCATCGTTACTTTCCATGTAAAGGACAGGCGCTTCCACAGCGGATGGATGTATTCCAGCAATACCCGCTTGCCCGGCTTGGGGGCGCGGGGCCGCATCAGATTGGCCGGGGTATCCACCAGCGTGGACAGACAGGCCCACAGCGCAGCGCCGGTCGTGCAGGCCACGGCCGCCAGCACCGACAGCGCAAACATTCCCACCTGCGGTTTGAACCGCAGCGTCGGAATGTGGTACATGATATTAAATGCGTTGGCAATGACTTCCGGGATCAGGGTCGCTCCCAGTGCCAGCCCCAGCACGCCGCCGGCCAGGCTGGCCGTCAGCGCGTAGCCAATGTATTTCTTCGAAATCGCCAGCCGGGAAAATCCCATGGCTTTCAGCGCGCCGATCTGGGTCCGCTGCTCTTCCACCATACGGGTCATGGTCGTCAGGCAGGCCAGCGCCGCCACCAGGAAGAAAATGATCGGGAATACGTTGGCCAGATTGCTGATGCGCTCGGAATCCTGGCCGTATCCCTCAAATCCCATGTTGGTATTGCGGCCCAGCACGTACCATTCGCACTCGTCTATGTCGTCCAGTTCGGCCTGGGCGTCGTCCACCTCGGCCTGGGCGTCGTCCAGCTTCGTCTGGGCGTCCGCGATCTCTTCTTCCGCCTCTTTCTCACCGTCCGCATACTCCACAAGGCCGTCAGCGTATTCCTGCTCGCCGTCGTTTAACTCGACCAGGGCGTCGTCGATCTCCTGCTGCCCGTCGACGCGCGCATCCTCCAGCTCCGCCACGCCGTCGTGATACTCCTGCCAGCCGTCCGCCAGCTCCTGTTCGCCGTCCTCGATCTCCTTTTTCGCATCCTCCAGTTCGATCCGGCCGTCTTCCAGCTCCTGCCAGGCATCCGCCAGCTCTTTTTCGCCGTCTTCCAGCTCGATTCGCGCGTCCTCCAGCTCCTGCCAGCCGTCCGCCAGTTCTTTTTCGCCGTCCTCCAGCTCGACCCGCGCGTCCTCCAGCTCCTGCCAGCCGTCCGCTAATTCTTTCTCGCCGTCTTCCAGCTCGACCCGCGCGTCCTCCAGTTCCTGCCAGGCATTGTCCAGTTCGGTCTTGCCGTCCTCCAGTTCTTTCTTCGCGTCGTCCAGCTCTTTCTGACCGTCGGCCAGTTCCTTGGCTGCGTCGTCGAGCTCTTTTTGGGCGTCGTCCAGTTCTTTCTTGCCGTCGGCCAACTCTTTTCTGCCATCAGCCAGCTCGCTTTCCGCATCCTCCAGCTGTTTCCTGCCTTCGCTCGCTTCCGCGTATCCGGCGTCCAGCCGCGACTGGTTCGCATCCAGCTCGGCTTTTCCTTTGGCCAGTTCTGCATAACCCGCGTCTAACTGGGCCTGGCTGGTCTCCAGCACCTGCCGGTTTGCCTCCAGCTCCGCGTAACCGGCATCCAGCTCTGCCTGACCCGTTTCCAGTATCTGCCGGTTTGTCTCCAGTTCCGCATAACCGGCATCCAGCTTTGCCTGATTCGTATTCAATGCTTCCCAGCCAGCGTCCAGCTGCTCTCTCAGAGCTGCCATCTGCTGTTCCAAGGCGGCCTTTTTCACTGCATCATCCGGCGCCGCCGGATCCAGACTGCCAAGCTGCTGCTGAAGCCCTGCGTACTGAGTTTCACCTGTTTCCAGTTGCCCTTTCATCTCCGTTAATTGGGCCTGCTGACCATCCAACTGAGCCTTACCTTTTTCATATTCTGCCCAGCCGTTCTCCAATTCTGTCTTCTTACTGTCCAGCAGCGTTTTTCCCTGGTCATACGCCAAACGGCCCTGGTCGAGTTTGGCCTTATTTTCATCTAACAGAGCTTTATTCTGTTCATAGGCCGCCCAGCCCTCGTCCAGCTGCTTCTGACCCTGGTCCAGTTCGTCCAGACCATCATAATAGTTGTCCCACTGCCTGTCCAGTTCTCTCCGCGCATCCTCCAGTTCTTTCCGGCCGTCTTCGTACTCATCCAGCCCGTCCTGATACTCTTTCAGTCCGTCCTCGTACTCTTTCTTCCCTTTCTCGTAATCCGCCAGCCCCTCCTCATATTCCCGGACGCCGTCCTCATATTTTGCCTTGGCGTCCTCGTACTCTTTCAGACCGTCTTCATACTCTTTCCGGCCGTCCTCCAGTTTCTTTTTGTTGTCCTCATATTCTTTCAGGCCGTCTTCATACTCTTTCCGGCCGTCTTCCAGCTTCTTTTTGTTGTCCTCGTACTCTTTCAGGCCATCCTCATACTCTTTCCGGCCGTCTTCCAGCTCTTTTTTGCCGTCCTCATATTCCGCCAGCCCGTCCTGGTACTCTTTCAGACCGTCCTCGTAATCCTTTTTGCCGTCAGCCAGCTCCTGCTCCGCGTCCAGCAGTTCCTGATAGGCGTCGGCCAGCTCCTGTTCCGCGTCGGCGATCTCCTTATGGTACGTGTCGATCCCCTCGTAGTAATCGTTCCAGCCGTCGTCCAGTTCCTGCCGCGCGTCCGCCAGCTCCTGCCGCGCGTCCGCCAATTCCTGGTCCGCGTCGGCTTTGGCGTCGTCCAGCTCTTTCTGCGCGTCATCCAGTTCTGCCTGGGCGTCGTCGATCTCTGCCTGGGCGTCCCCGACGATTTCGTCATAGCGAATCTGGGCCCTCTCCTCCGCCAGTCCGTCCAGACTGTCCAAAAGGGCCTCTAACCGCTCGTCGTATTCGTCCCCATAGCTGTCCAGCGCGGCCAGACCCTCGCCGGTAAAATAGGCCATGGTATAGTAATCATAATCAAAATTTTCCCCGGGAACATACATGAACCCGTCCACCGAACCGCTGCCCAGAGACGAAGTTCCACGGTCCGTCCCCACATACAGAGGACTCGCGACCTCCCCTACGATCGTGTAGGACAGGCACTTCAGATCGCCCTCATTGTCCTCGTCCAGCACCAGGTTCATCCGGTCGCCCACATCCAGACCCAGCTCGATCATCAGCAGACGCTCTGTCACACATTCATCCGGGGCCTCGGGCAGACGCCCCTCTTTCAGATCCAGCAGATTCAGCTGCTGCGGCATCGAACGAACGCTGACGATCGCGTCCTGGGCGATCGCGTCCACCGACCAGATCCCCTCCACCGTCTCGATCCCGGCCGCTTCCGCCAGCGCCTGCAGATCTTCATCCGTCAGTCCCAGCGTCGAGATCACGTAACCGTCCATCAGGCAGGTCTGGTCATAATACTGATCCGCGGTATACTGCATATCCGGCGCCGTCGCCCGCAGTCCCGCCAGGAAAGCCACCGCCAGCGCCGACAGGATCAAAATAGACAAAAACCGGCTGAACGTATTTTTGACCTCGCGCACCGCGTCCGTGGTCAGCCGGTTCTTTCTGCGCCTTACCATTCGATCTCCTCCACAGGCGTCGGCGAAGCGTTGCATTCCACGGAAGCCACGCGGCCGTTCTTCACCCGGATCACCCGGTCCGCCATCGGAGTGATTGCGGTGTTATGGGTGATCACCACCACCGTCATGCCTCCCTGGCGACAGGTATCCTGCAAAAGCTTCAGGATCGCTTTCCCCGTCACATAATCCAGCGCTCCTGTCGGCTCGTCGCAAAGCAGCAGCTTCGGATTTTTCGCCAATGCCCTGGCGATCGCCACTCTCTGCTGCTCGCCGCCGGACAGCTGCGCCGGGAAATTGTTCAGCCGCTCCCCCAGTCCCACATGCTCCAGCACGCTCTTAGCGTCCAGCGGATGATCGCAGATCTGCGCCGCCAGCTCCACATTCTCCAGCGCCGTCAGATTCTGGACCAGGTTATAAAACTGGAACACGAAGCCGATGTCGTGCCGCCGGTAGCCGGTCAGCTTCTTCGCGTTGTAATCGCTGACCCTCGCGCCGTCCACGGTAATGGTCCCGCCTGAGCAGGCGTCCATCCCGCCCAACATGTTCAGCACCGTCGTTTTCCCCGCGCCGGAGGGGCCCACGATCACCGCGAACTCTCCCTTTTCGATCACAAAATCCACTCCGTCCACGGCATTGATGGTCACTTCCCCCATCTGGTAAACTTTTTTCACATTTTCAAAGGATATGTAACTCATACGCTCACCATCGGAAATTATTCACTGTACTATATCTTACACCGCGCCGAACGGTTTTCGCAAGCGTTTCTTCGCAATATTCGACAAAAATTCTATGAAATTTTTGTGAAAATTATTAAAAAATGGGCGGTTTCGCGCCGGATCCTTTTATTCTGTTGACTTCTCTGCCGTATATATTATAATGGACTTAGTTGCGATAACCGCCGCTCCCAGCATCATGGCAGCGGCCCTTTTTGGATATGAGCAAAGGAAGGGATATTATGAAAGTTCAGGAAGCAACTGTAAAACGAATCCAGCAGCTCCGTAAAAAACAGAAACTGACGATCCGCGATCTGAGCGAAAGGAGCGGGATCTCAGAATCGACGCTGAAATCCATTCTCCAGGGGAAGAGCGAAAATCCGGGAATCGTCAGCCTCAAAAAGATCATGAAAGGCCTGGGAGTCACGGTCCGCGAATTTTTCGACGCCGACCTGTTCGACGACCTGGAGCCGGAAGACTGACATCTATCAGAAGCTTATTGACAAAATGGGGGGTTCTGTATTATATTAGTAACAGTTACTATAATTATATTAAATTTTTCAAGGAGGATCAAACATGTCCAAGTATGCAGGTACCAAAACGGAAAAAAATCTGTGGGAAGCGTTCGCAGGCGAATCCCAGGCCAGGAACAAATACACCTATTTTGCTTCCGTAGCGAAGAAAGCCGGCTACGAGCAGATCGCGGAACTGTTTCTGAAAACTGCCGACAATGAAAAAGAACACGCCAAACTGTGGTTCAAGGAACTGGGCGAATTAGGCGACACCGCCGCCAATCTGCTTCACGCCGCTGAGGGTGAGAACGCGGAATGGACCGATATGTACGAGCGCATGGCCAGAGAGGCCGAGGAAGAGGGCTTTACGGCCCTGGCCGCCAAATTCCGCGGGGTAGCCGCGATCGAAAAATCCCATGAGGAACGTTACCGCGCCCTGCTGAACAATGTGGAAACGAAGCAGGTCTTCGAGAAGAGCGGCGTCCAAGTCTGGGAGTGCCGCAACTGCGGCCATATCGTAGTCGGCGTCAAGGCCCCCGAGGTCTGCCCGGTCTGCGCCCATCCGCAGAGCTATTTCGAAGTACGCAAAGAGAATTACTGATCTGAAACATCCGGCGTGCGGAATACATAGGTTATGGCGATATAACGGCATTACAACCATTTTCACATTCCAAACAGCCTGCGAATGAAACGGCAGGATCTGCCTGCTGTCAGGAAAAGCAAGAGGGATGCGGCGCGGCCCGGTTATATAGGCCTGCGCCATCCCTCTTTTTGCTTTCCGTTTTCTGATTTCTGATTTTTGATTTCAAATCAATCGGTTTCAGGCTCTATATCTTCCTTTCCGAGGCGAAAGATCAACCCACCCTCTCGCTGCGGTTCAGATCAGTTCGCACTCCGGCGCCGACGCTCCCGACGTGCGGATGTTCCCGTCCGCGTCCGCGGTGATCGTAGTCAAATGACCCGCCAGCGCCACATCGCGGCTGAGACCGTCGTCGTCGTAAAGCTCGTACGACGCAGATGTTTTTATATAATGCAGCAAGCGCAGATGGGAAGCGTCCACCTCGTCCGTAAAACACCCGCCGTCCGACAGCGGAACCAGATGGTCCGGCCGCAGAAATACCAGCACTTCGTCGAGCGCCGCTTTCACATAGTGATGTCCCGCCGGCAGGACCTCCGTTTCAAACGAATCTCTCCCGCGCATACGATACAGCTTCATCTCCTCCGGCAGATATACGTAACGGCCGTCCGCATTCTGACGGTAGACCGGCGCGATCATCAGACCGGATCCCACCATCAGCTGGTCCTCCGCCTGCGGCGCAAACGCATCCTCCGGATAAACGAACGCCAGCGGCATAAACATCAGATCGTCCGTCAGCGCCGCTTTCATAAACTCGCTGTAAAGATAAGGAAGCAGCGCGTAGCGCAGCCCGATCACCCTGCGGAAAGCGTCCGTATTCTCAAACCGGTAAAATTCCTGCTCTCTGGTCCCAATGGCCGAATGATTGCGCATCAGCGGCGTAAAGATCCCCAGTTCCAGCCAGCGAAGCATCAGATCCTCGGTCGTATCGTCTCCGAAGCCGCCCAGATCCGCGCCCGTATACAGGAACCCGCACATATTCAGCGACGGGAGCATCTGCAGGTTCAAAAGGATATGGGACCACCAGGAACTGTTGTCGCCCATCCAGATGCCGCCGTACCGGTGCATCCCCACATAGGAGGACCGGGAGAACAGCAGGATCCGCTTGTCCGGCGAGATCCGCTCGAAAGCCTCCCCGGCGGCGCGGGTCATATTGTACCCGTACAGATTGTGTACGCGGTCATGGCGCACCCGCTGTCCGCGGCACTGATGGTAAAACAGCCGGTAATCCGCGCGGCGGTTGGCCAGCCCCAGCGCCAGATCTTTCAGCTCGAACAGCTTGCGCATCTGGGTATCCTCATCGTCCGTCTGGTACGGCATATGTTTTTCCAGGATCTTTTTTACGTATTCCTCACTGTAAAAGATCGCCGGCTCGTTCATGTCGTTCCAAAAGCCCTCGATCCCGGCCTCGACAAGCACGCGGTACCAGTTGCCGAACCATCTCCTGGCCTCCGGATTCAGCACATCGGGAAAATGCACCCGCCCCGGCCAGACGCCGGCGACAAAGTACGTGCCGTCCTCATTTTGGCAGAAATACCCGTTCCGCACGCCTTCCTCGTAGACCGGGTAGCCCTCCTCGATCTTTACGCCGGCGTCGATGATCGGCACCAGATGAATGTGCTGCGCTTTCATCTCTTCCGCGAAAGCCGGAAAATCCGGGAAGCGCTCCTTATGAACGGTAAAATCCTTGAAACGCTCCATATAATCGATGTCCATATAAACGGCGTCCAGCGGGATCCGCTTCTCACGGTGTTCTTTCACCACACGGCGGATATCGTCCGCGCATTTATAGCCCCACCGGCTCTGCCCGTAGCCGAACGCCCACTTCGGCGGAATATAGCTGCGCCCGATCATGGAGCGGAATTCCCTTACCAGCTCCCGCAGGCTTTGAGCCTCCAGAAGATACAGGACAAAACCGCCCTCCGATACCGTGACCGTCAGTTTGTCCCTCTTCGTATAGCCGCAGTCAAAGGTCACTTTCTGAGCCGCGTCCACGAAAATGCCAAACCGCTGTTTCCCGTCCACGATCAGGAAATTATGCGCGCCGTAAAGGGAGCGCTTCGACTCCGTGTGCCCCGGATCGTCCATGCAGTTGGCTTCGTAGATCCAGCCCCGCTTGTTGATACCGCGGACATTCTCGCCCAGGCCGTACAGCCTGTCTTTCTCGCCCAGATCGCAGGAAAAGGCATGGCCGTCCTCCGTCTCGGTTTCCTCAAAGTATCCGTCCGGCAGATTCCCGGTTTCCGCGGGGATCTCCGATACCACCGCTTCCGTATCGAACGGTTCGCCAAATACATATTTTCGTATCATGTTTCCATCCTCTCTCCGCCGCGGCCGCAGAAACGCGGGCCGCCGCGCTTTCCGGGCTGCGCCCTTAATTTTCGGTCAGGCTCCGCTCTCCGAATACCATATCCAGCAAAAGCCGGTATTCCTCATAAAACGGATACTCTTTAAATTCCGCGAACGATTCATACACGCTCCGGTAATACCATTCCTGCATCTTTTTCTCTTTCTGCCGGAATTTGTTCCAGATCTGATCGCCAAAAACCAAATAATCCTCGGCCGTACTCCTGAGATTGCTCAGCTTATCTCCAAACGCGATCAGTTTTTCCTCTCTTGCCGCCACACGCAGGCGGTCCACCGTAGTCTGCTTGCGCTCCAGCCAAGTCTTCCGCTTGTCCTCGCTCTCCGCCAGGACCAGATCGGCTACGCGCTTTCCGAAACGCTCCTGCAGTTCGTCATAGGTGACGCCCGCGTCTTCTATGACGTCATGGAGATAGGCCGCGGCAATGACCTCGGGGTCGCCGGTCATAACCGCCGCGATCGCCGCCACCTCTCTGGGGTGAATAATATACGGCAGGCTGCTCCCTTTGCGGAAAACGTTCTCGTGGGCCTTTGCGGCAAAATCTGCTGCTTTTCGAATCATGATTCTCCTCTCTTCCGATCGAGATGCACCGTGGTAAGAAATAGAACCGCCCGTCATCCGCCGCATCCAGCCGGATCACGGGTATTTGATTTACCCATCATAACATATCCGCAGGAAATTTAGAAGATAAACTTGTAAGAAAGATGATTTTCTGGTATGCTAAGAAAAGCAGTTTTAATCTTATCAGGAGGAATTTTCATGGAACAGCGTCCACGCCGCCGGACCCCGGCCAAAAAAAAGAAATCGATCTTTCAATATGAATGGGTCCGGACTTTATTATTTTATATCCTGCCTTTTGTCGTGATCAACCTGGTGATCTTTTTCCTCGCCACTACGCGGCCCAGCTATGCGCTCGACGTAGCGGATACCGCCGATTACCGTACGACGGAACTCACCTTTACGATCACCTCCCGTATGCCGTTAAAGAGCGTGACGATCACGCTGGACGGACAGCCTCTGGACCTGACGCAGGCGGGAAAACGCAGTTATAAGGCCACGATCGTGCAGAACGGCGTCCTGGAGATCCACATGGAGAATTTTAACGGCATGGCCATCACCGGCTACGAAGTCATCGATATCCTGGACAAAGAATCTCCGGATGTGATCTCCTATTCCGTCAACGAAGGGCTCCTGACGCTCACTCTCAGCGATACCCAATCAGGGATCGATTATGACCACCTGACTGCCACTACCAGCGACGGCCGGATCATTACTCCGGTCTCCATCAACCGTGAGTCCGGTATCGTTATTTTCCAGATGGATCCGAACGGCCTGGCTGTTTCCATACTGGATATGTCCGGCAACGAGTACCTGCCCTCGTTCTCCCTGACCCAGATCGACGAAGCGGAGAATTCTTCCCAAGAGGTCGTCGTAGAATAACCTGCCCGGAGAACCCGTTTCCCACGTATCATGATCCGAACGGAGCTGCCGCAAGATCCATTTTATCTCGATCGTTCTGTGCGTTTTGCTTCCATTCTCATTTGTAAGCGCTGCACAGGACCGGCTGAGATTCCATGTATTTTGCCGCAGCCCCTTTTTTGTGCATGACCCGTAAAACTCAGACGCCCCTGCCGTAAAGCCGGCACATCCGGCGGCACTTTCTTGCCAGTTCCGGCGTGAACGCGCCTTTTTTCATCCGCCATTTCCAGTTTTCGCCCAGAGTGGACGGCGTATTGATCCGGGCCTCGCTTCCCAGACCCAGATAATCCTGAAGCGGAATGACCGCAAGCTTCGCCACGCTGGAAAGAGCAAGGCGGATAAAGCTCCAGGAGACCTCTCCCTCCGGCTCCGACTGAAAGCCCATATATTCCAGCGCATAAGCCCTGTCCTCCGGTTTCATGGCATCATACCAGCCTTTTACCGTATCGTTGTCGTGGGTGCCCGTATAGACGACGCAATTTTGATCGTAAAAACAAGGCAGATAATTGCTGGGTTCCCGGCAGTCGAACGCAAACTGCAGCACTTTCATGCCCGGAAATCCGCTGTCCTCCAAGAGCTTCAGCACGTCCGGCGTCAGAAATCCCAGATCCTCCGCGATGATATCGACCTCTCCGAAAACCTCTTTCATTTTCCGGAAGATCGAGATACCGGGGCCCGGCTCCCACTGTCCGTACATGGCAGTGGCCGCGTCAAACGGAACCGCGTAGTATTTCTCAAACCCGCGGAAATGATCCACCCGCACCATATCGTACAGTTCAAAGCAATACTTCATGCGCCGCATCCACCAGGCGTAACCGGTCTCTCGATGGTAGTCCCAGCGATAGAGCGGGTTGCCCCACAGCTGCCCCGTATCGGAAAACGCGTCCGGCGGCACTCCGGCTACGGACTGCGGCCGGCACTCCGCGTCGAACTGGAACAGTTCCGGATGGCTCCAGCTGTCGGCGCTGTCAAAGGCCACATAGATCGGAATATCTCCGATGATCCGGATCCCCTGTTTATGGGCGTATTCTTTCAGGGCTTTCCACTGCCGGATGAACATCATCTGCTGGAACTCGTAAAAACGGATCTCCTCTTTCAGCTTCTCGCGGTAACGCGCCACGGCTTCCGGACGGCGCAGTTTGATATCCTCGTCCCACTCGCTCCAGCTTTTTTCTCCGAACGATTTCTTCACAGCCGCATAAAAGCAGTATTCCCTCGTCTCATCATAAAGCCGGGACTCCAGGATCCCGTCGATATCCCCGCCCCGCGCTTCCGTCTGTCTCTTCCAGCGCTCATAGGCTTTCCGCAGAACCGGGAAACGGTTACGATAGACCGCCTCATAATCAATATAACTTTCATTCCGGCCGAAATCCGCCGCATCGCATTCTTCCCGGGTCAGCAGGCCCTCATCGATCAGCTGTTCCAGATCGATATAATAGGGGTTCCCGGCGAACGCCGAGAAAGCCTGGTACGGCGAATCGCCGTAACCGGTCGGTCCCAGCGGAAGTATCTGCCAGTAATTCTGTCCGGCTTCTTTCAGGCTGTCGATGAAGTCGCAGGCTTCTTTTGAAAACGTGCCGATCCCGTACCTGGAAGGCAGACTGGCAACCGGCAACAAAATGCCGCACTCTCTCATATGCAGGCCCTCCTTATTCAATGTCCCCATTATCATAACAAAAAATACGGTTTTTCGCAATTATGTTTTTCGCCGCTTTCCGTACATTTCCGGAATATCGTAAGGGCCCGGCCTGCAAAAAGCCGGCGTAATACGGCTGCGCGGCGGGTCCAGGGTCCCGGAGTTCGACTATTCCAGCGGAAACAATCCCGGCATAATACGGCTGCACGGCGAGCCCGGGAACCGCGCAGCCGCAGGGACAGATATCAGGGACGGATCAGGCCTGTTCTCCTGCCGTCCTCCTTTGTTCCACACGCCTCGCGCGTCTCAGAAGCAGCCAGCACAACGGCAGCAGGAACAGCCCCAGGCCAACGACGGTTTTGGTCGTGCTGCTCAGTTTCCGGAACCAGACGAGCAGATCCTCCAGCAGATTTGCCTGTGGTACCGGCAGTTCCGCCACGGGTTCCGCAGACGGAACGATTACCTCCACTACAGACTCCGGCTCCGGCGGCAGCTCTTCGGCGGCAGGCTCCGGCTCCGTTTCCGCTTCCGTAACAGGAGGCGGCAGCGTCCGTTCGTAGACGGCCTGCCAGGCGATCCCCTCGGCCGGACCCAGAACCGCCTGTCCGCCATAGGTTACATCCACATCCGCCACATACATTTGTCCCTCCGCCGTCGCCTGTCGGCATACGGTCCCCTCATCGGTGATCCACGGATCCGAGGTCCAATTTGTATGATCGATCCTGTAATAGGCGGGATCGACGCCGATCAGCTCCAGCAATTCGCTCTCATATCCGCTGAAAGGCTCTTCTTCTCTTGCCGGAACCAGGGTATCGCCCAGCTCGTAACTGTCATTTCCGTAGCCCTCGACGGTGATCGGGAACCGAAAGCCCGGAACCCAGCGCCAGTTAGAATATGTGATTTCTGCCGCGGGCAGGACCGCTTCTCCTCTTAGGCCGGTCTCGTCGTCCGTCACCAGGACCGTATGCTCTCCCGGCAGAGCGGAAGCATTCTCCACTCCCTCATAGCGTACCGTTTCCTGCGCATATCTTACCGTCTGCGGCAGCGTGACGGAGATCTGCTGACTGGATCTCAGTTCATACGTCTCTCCGTCCAGGGTGTAGGTCTGCGGCGGCCTCCGGTCCTCCGGCGCCTCTGCCCATGTACCGGCAAACGGGTCGAACTGCACCGTGATCCGGACAGTCTCTTCCTGAGCCGCCGGTTCCGTCCATTCGCTTTCCGCAAACGCGCTCTCCTGCGGCGGCATCTCCGCCCGGGCAAGTTCTCCGGCGTCCGTCATACGAACCGTCCCGTCCGGGACCGGGGCTCCTGCTTCGTCGTTTAAAACCAGGTCCGACTCAGCCGTCCAGGTTTCACGCAAACTGTCCGTTTCCGCGGCCCACGCGGCTCCTGCAATCGCCAGGGTCAGTCCCGCCGCGGCCAGCAGGACGCCAGCCGTTTTCTTTTTCTTTCCTTTCAAGATACGTCCCCCTAAAAACAGCATCGCGGCAAAGGAACCGAGCGCAGTCAGCCAGGCCAGTATCCCTGCCCCCGCGTTCGCATCACCGGTATCGGGGGTGTAAGAAAGAGACTCAGGACCAGACTGGCGATCGTAGATCCTCGGTCCGCCCAGCGGCGCTGCGTCGGCTTCCAGCAATTCAAGCGGCCGGTATTCCGCCCGGACCACCGCTCTGGCTCTCGGAACCGGCTCCTCCGGAACCGGGACGTCCGGCGACGTCTCCGGCGGCAGTTCCGGCCGGGTTTCAGGCGGAATCTCCGGGATCGTCTCAGGCGGGGTCTCAGGGACCGTTTCCGGCGGGGTCTCAGGAATCGTCTCCGGCAGGGTCTCAGTTTCCTCCGGCGGAGTCTCGGGCGGCAGCTTCTCGTCTTTCATGACCACCTGATCGATCCTTCCGTCCAGAGATACGGAGAATTCGATATCCTCCGCATACCCGTAACCGGCCGGCGCATAGATTTCCCGCAGGATATAGGTTTCTCCCGCTTTCAATTTTCCCGTGATCTCATGCGCTTCTCTGCCGGAGACCCATTCTTCGATGATATGTTCCTCCCGGTCCAGAATCTGCAGTTTTGCGCCCGGCACTTCCTCCGTACCGGTGATATCCGTCTTGCGGACGGAAACGCGCGTCGGTCGGTCTTCCATGACCGCCTGCAGCTCTCCGCTCTCATTTCCTAATATAAATCCCATATCGCCGCTGTAAGCGTATCCGTCCGGCGGCGCTGCCTCATGGAGCCGGTATGCCACATCCGGATCCAACGCGGCTTTCACTTCATATCCATCTCCTCCGGAAATCCATTCCTCCACGATATTTCCCTCCTCATCTAAAATCTGCAGCCGCGCTCCGGGAAGCGGGCCCCCGGTCAGGCTTTCCGTCTTGCTCACGATCAGTCTCTGCCTGGCGTCGTATCCCACGATCCCATGGACGGCGCCGTCTTCGCCCGTCTCGAAAGCGAAAAGAACGTGCTCCCGGCTGCTCCCGTCGCTGTAAACGGTCGTCTCCAACAGCTGATACTTTGTTTTAGGGCTCAGCAGCTCCGGCTCCGTCTGCTTCTCTCCCACCGTCAGGTCCGGCTTTTCACCGGTAGGAACAAACTCCGCCAGCACGCTCCCGTCCGGCCCCGTCAAACGAAGTGAAACTGTCCGCGGCGCGCGGTCGCCGGCCGCATATCCCTGCTCCCCCAGATGCACGCGCTTCAGGACCCGTCCGGTGATCTCCCGAGAGCCGTCGCTGTATAAGGTTCTTTCTGTAAACATATAAAGACCGTCTTCCAGGAAACCGTCCTGTTCCGTCAGCACGCGGCCTTCGCCGGTGGCGACCCAGACGGCCGTCTCCCGTCCCGCCTCGTCCGTCGCCGTTATCTCTGTCTTCACCGCGTACCGGCCCCGAAGCGTCAGCGAGTAGAGATCATGGACCGTAACCGCCGCCGTCCTATCGCCGATCGTCTGGATCCTTTTTCCGTCTTCTGACAATGTGAAAACCACCGGCCGCATCGGTTCATACCCCGCGGGGACCTTTAATTCCATCAAAATATAGGTCTGTCCGGCGACCAACCCCTCCAGCACATGTCCATTCTCATCCGCCGGAGTCGTCCACCGTTCTGCGGGATGGTTCGGGTCGTATACGTATTCACCGCTCTCACCGATTCCCGCGACGCGGTATACGGCCAGCTCCGCTCCCTCTACAAAAACGCCCTCCATCTGACGTCCTCCCAGGGAGACAAGTTCTTTCTTATACAAAACGACCCGCGTCTTTTCATCCTCGATCCGCAGCTCCTGCAGCGCCGCTTCTCCCCACTGGTAAGAAACGTCCCGGTTGTCCGCCGAAAACTCAAAGGAATAGACCCGCGTATTCACGGCATATCCTTCCGGCGGCAGGATCTCGCGGACATGATAAACATAGGGCACGATCTGTCCCATTTCATCCGCCGCGCCGACAGGGAGCCCGGAGACTACCGCAGTGCCTCCGAGATCGCTGCACAGCCTGGTCAGCACCGGTTCCGTCAGATTCGGCTGAGCGTAGGCGGTTATCTCAAAGACTGCTCCCGTCAGCGGCTTTCCTCCTGCGTCCGTTTTTTCGATGCGGAGCGTCCCCTCCGCAGGTACGTCGGATACTCGCAGGATCCGCACCATATCCTCCTGGCGGTACTCAAATTGAACCGGCTGGAACGCAGTGTAATAGTCCGGGCTTTCCGCCTCGACCAGCCAGTAGGTCCCGTCCGGCAGCCGCTCAAGCATATGGGGCTTTAGAGCCCCCTCTTCATACCCCTGGGGGATCCTGCCGTTGATCCGGTCCAGCTCCGTATAGACTCCGTCCCGTCCGCTGCCCAACTGAGCGGCCAGATGCTCTTCATCCTGTACCAGGC
>CANQYH010000017.1 GCA_947628025.1 uncultured Lachnospiraceae bacterium
CACCGCCATCGGGTTATACTATTGTCTGGTTATAAATCTCTAAGTTTTTTCACACGAACAATGTTCGTAATATAACGAATTAAATAAATTAAATCATGGAAATAAAAGTTTTGGGATCCGGTTGCGCCAAATGCAAGACAACCTATGAAATGATCGAAAAGATCGCGGAAGTGCTGAGCGGACAGGAAAGCCCGGAAGAATGATCCCGACGCAAGGCAGCCGCAGCCAATCAAGGACAGCGGCCCCCGCGGCCCCGGTCTTTCAAAAGGCCGGTGGACCATGAGCCTCCCGGGGCACGCAGCGGCGGCAAGCCGCCGGGGCTGCGCAGGACCAATGAGAACGAGAGGCACACCGCCGGACTTTTTCAGAAGACTTATTGAAAGAAATAAATGGGCATATACGCCAAACGCCGCCGGCCCGGACGGGGCTTCGGGACATACGGCAGGTTCTTCCTGCCGCTTCTATCCCGATCCGCCCTCCGTCTCAGGCCTGCGGCGTATTTTTGTGGTTTTGGTATTTATTCGCTTTTTGCAGGTTCTTACGCCCCGGATGGAAGCGCGTTTGCCGGGTCCGCTCTCCGGAAGAACGTCATCCGGCCGTCTCCGCGCAGGCACTCTGGACGACCTCGCTCTATCTCCGGTAAATGATCTCGTCCCGCCCCGGTCCGTTGGATACCATCGTGACCGGCGTGCCGATCTCTTTCTCGATGAACTCTACATAATTGCGGCAGTTCTCCGGCAGGTCCTCGTATTTCCGGATGCCGCGGATCTCGCATTTCCAGCCCGGCAGCTTCACATATACCGGCTTCGCTTTCTCCAGCTTCACGGTCGTCGGGAAATCCTTTGTAACCTGTCCGTCGATCTCGTAACCTACGCACACCGGCAGTTCGTCCAGATACCCCAGCACATCCAGCACCGTCAGCACCGCCTCCGTCGCGCCCTGGACGCGGCACCCGTAACGGGTCGCCACCGCGTCGAACCACCCCATGCGTCTGGGCCGTCCCGTGGTCGCCCCGTACTCGCCGCCGTCGCCGCCGCGGTTCCGCAGTTCGTCCGCTTCTTCTCCGAAGATCTCGCTGACGAAAGCCCCCGCGCCCACAGCGCTGGAATAGGCTTTCACCACCGCCGTGATATTGCGGATCTCATAGGGCGGGATCCCTGCGCCGATCGCACCGAACGCCGCCAGCGTGGAAGACGACGTCACCATCGGGTAGATACCGTGATCCGGGTCTTTCAGCGAACCCAGCTGGCCCTCCAGCAGGATATTCTTCCCCTCTTTCAGCGCCTGGTGCAGATAAGCGGACACGTCGCACACATACGGCGCGATCATCTCGCGGTACTCATGAAGCGTCTCCAGAAGCTCTGCGGGATCGATGGGCGGCTGATGGTAGAGATGCTCCAGCATCACATTCTTCAGCTCGCAGACCCGCTGCACTTTCTCTTTCAATGTCTCCTCGTCAAAGAGTTCGCTAACCTGGAAACCAATCTTCGCATATTTATCGGAATAGAACGGCGCGATGCCAGATTTCGTGGATCCGAACGATTTGCCGGCCAGGCGCGCTTCCTCGTAAGTATCAAACAAAACATGATAAGGCATCAATATCTGCGCCCGGTCGGAAACCAGGATCTTCGGCTTCGGCACGCCCCGGTCCACCAGAGACTGGATCTCGGAGATCAGATACGGGATGTTCAGCGCCACTCCGTTGCCGATGATGCTGGTCGTATGGCTGTAAAAAACGCCGGACGGAAGCAGATGCAGCGCAAATTTGCCGTATTCATTGATGATCGTGTGGCCCGCGTTGCTGCCTCCCTGGAAACGGATCACGATATCCGACTCCTTGGCCAGCATATCCGTGATCTTGCCCTTGCCTTCGTCCCCCCAGTTCGCTCCTACGATCGCTCTTACCATGTATATTTCCTCCTTACTGGTACTCAATTTCTGCAAATACCGCCGGCTCTCGCCGCCCCCGCAATTTCCCGGTTTTCGCAGCAAGTAACAGTATATAAGAAAACCCTGGAAAATGCAAGGAAATTCTTAAAAAGATTGCGGCGCGTCAGGGCGGCAGCATGGTCTGCGCCCGGATGCTGGTCCCGTCCGTGGACAGGATCACCGCTCCCCGCTCCATCGTCAGGAAGCATGCGATGTTCCTCTCCGCCAGCCGCTCCATCGTGTCCGCTCCCGGGTGTCCGTACCGGTTCCCCTCGCCGCAGGAAATGACCGCCCACCGCGGCTTCACATAGTCCAGAAACTCCGTACAGCTGGAATAATTGGAACCGTGGTGCGCCGCTTTCAGCACCTGCACCGGGCCGGACAGCGCTCCCGCCGCCTGCGTTTCCCGAAGCCAACGGCGCTCTCCCTCCTCTCCGATGTCTCCGGTCAGCAAAAACCGGGCGTTCCCGCAGGTCACCTCCAAAAGGAGGGAATGGTCGTTGGTCTCCTGCCGGTAACGCGCATCGCCCGCGTAGAGGCAGCGGAGCCGGAATGCCGGGTCCGGGCGCGAACGCGATTCCCCGTCCGGCATGTTTCGCGAACTGCCAATGCCCTTTTGTATCTTCTCCGGCGTGCCGCCTTCCGCTTCGAGATTGTCCCGGCCGCTTTCCATGCTTTCTGCCGTTCCTGTCAGGAGCCTGATCTTTGTCAGGATTCCGGTCCCCGTCAGAATTCCAGTCCCTGTCAAAATCCCGGTCCTCGTCAGGATTCCAGTCCCCGTCAGGATCCCGGCCTCTGTCATGGTCCCGGTCTCCGCCATAAACCCGTTCTCCGCCATAGTCCCGGTCTCCGTCATAAATCCTGCCCCCGCGATCTCGTCTCCGGCTTTCATCCAGCGCACCTGCGTACCCGCCGACTCCGCCAGCCGCACCAGTTCCCCGTATTTATCGTCTCCCTGTCCCAGCACCGGCAGGACCAGCTCCCGGATATGGATCTCCCCGCTCTCCAAAAGCTCCCGGATCCCGGAAATATGATCCTCGTCCCCATGGCTGATGATCGCGAAATCTACCTCTCCGATCCCGCTGTATTTCAGAAACGGTTCCAGGACCCGCTCTCCCAGCTCTTTCCGGTCGGTGCTGCCGCCGTCGATCAGAATGACCAGGCTCCCGCTTTCCAGACAGATCCCGTCGCCCTGTCCCACATCGAGAAACGTCGCCCGCAGCCCCGCAACCTGCAGAGGACGCAGCAGGAAAAATCCGCCCAGAAGCACGGCGCTCAGCGTCAGCCACCGCGCGCAGGAGAACAGACCGGGCCGCACACCGCTGCCGCCAGGCGTTGTCCGCCGATGGTCTTCCGCAGTCGTCCCTGCGCCCCGCGTCCCCGGCTCGTTCTCTTCCGCTCCGCCGCTTCGTTCCTGCTCCTCCTTTCTCCTGGCCGCGCTCCATTTGGCCCAGACCAAAAGCGTCCCCCACAGCGCAGCATAGGCCAGAAGCTGCCGCGTTTCCGGCCGCCCCATGACCTGCACCGCTCCGGGCGCCTGCTCGAAGACCCGGCACAATTCCTCATACAAAACCAGTATATAATGTCCCGTCCCGACGGCAAAGCGTCCCAGCGGCAGCCAGACCGCACCGCACAGGATCCCGGCCAGCCCCGACAGCAGCACGTATCCCATCAGCGGGATCACCACCAGATTTAGTATCGTCCCGTAAACCGGATACTCAAAATAATGATATACGATCACCGGAAAGGTTACCGCCTGGATCGTCAGGCCCACCAGCAGGGTCTGACTCAGGCCCCGCGGCGGCGACATCCATTTCTCCAACACAGGATAGACCATGCCGATGGCCAGCACCGCCCCAAACGACAGCTGGAACCCGGCCTGCCAGAGCAGCGCCGGGGACTGCCAGAGCAAAAGCAGGGCCGCGGCCGAAAGCGCCGAGAGCAGGTCGTAGGTCCGCCCCAGCTTATCCGCCGCCAGCTGAAAACAGATCATCGTCACGGCCCGGACCACGCTGGCCGAGCCGCCTGTCAGAATCCCGTAGCTGACCGTCAAAAACGCCGCCAGCGCACCGGACCAACCGAATCCCAGTCCACATTTCCGCAGCAGACGGTAAAATCCCATTCCGATCAGCGAGACATGGAGTCCGCTGACCGCCAGCAGATGGGAGATGCCGTTTTTCTGGTAAAGCTCCCGCACCCGCTCCGGCAGCGCGCTCTTGTCCCCCAGCGCTACCGCCTGGAAAACGCCCTGATCGTCGGGTTCGCAGACCTGCGTCAGGATCGCAGCCGCCCGGCGCTTCAGCCGGAAGAGCCCATCCAGATACGGAGAATAAGCGTCGTCCTCGACCCGCAGATCTTCGCCGAACATACGCCCCTCAACGCCCAGGCTGTGGTAATAACTCTTGTAATCGAATTCTCCCGGATTTCTGGCAGGACTCATCCGCTCCAGCTTCCCACTGGCCGACACCCTCATCCCGATGCGCAACGCTCCCTCATCCGGCGCTTCGTCCAGATAGACCAGGATCGTGCCGCCGTAATCCATGAGTGCCGCCCTTTCCCCGGTTTCCGGATCCCCGGTCTTCTCTGTTTCCGGTATCCGGCCTCCGCCGCGCGTTTCCGGTATCGCCTGCCCGCCGGCTGCCTCCGCCGTCCACCGCTTTTCTTCATACAGCACCGTATCCGCCATTTCCAGCACAGCTTCATAGGTACTCCCGTTCCCGGGCCGGATATCCCGCAGGATCCCGGCAATGCGCACTTCCCTGTCCTCCGCCAGCGCAGCGATCCTCTCGTATCCTTCTGCCTGAATCTGGTCCCAGCCAAGCCTCCCGGCTCCTGCCGCCGCAAACAGAAAAAGCGGCAGGACCCACCAGATAAGGCCGCTGCCGCTTGCTTTCACGTTCCCTTTTCGTTTCTGATCATTCCACAGGACAAAGACCCCGATCATGATGGCGATTGGGATCACTGCCTGAAGCTCCACGGGCAGCAACAACCATACCTCTCCAAGTACGAATCCTCCTGCTGCGTATACCAGTGGACGTTTCAATCCTATTGTTCTGCTCCTCCTATTTCCAGATTTCTCTCAAACTGCTCGTTCAGGGAGATCACATCTCTGAACATCACATCCGACGAACCGTTGATCGTGATCTGCACCCGGTTCACCGTCGACAATTCGCAGAGAGAGTTTACGATCGAATAGATCGGTATGTACTCCTTTACCTCCAGCAAACTGTTTACAAATGCGCTGTCAAAATTGATATAACATACATTTTCATTGACCGACACGTTCAGGAGTTTGGAGTCCGGCGGGATCGTCGCGAACCTCCCCTCCGTCTGCGGTCCCTTGATCAGTTCCTCCACGATCAGCCGCTCCAGCGAAGTGTTGATGCTGTGAACCACCTCCCGCTCCTCCGGCACCAGCTTTCCGCCGGTCTCATCCGCAAAGAACAGAAGCAGCTGGCTCCGCTCGAACG
Source organism: uncultured Lachnospiraceae bacterium (assembly GCA_947628025.1). Classification (GTDB taxonomy): domain Bacteria; phylum Bacillota; class Clostridia; order Lachnospirales; family Lachnospiraceae; genus UBA3402. The sequence goes on from CANQYH010000017.1 coordinate 5,400, forward strand.
TATTGACGTCGCTGATGCTCTCCACGAAATCCGTATCCGCCATCCGGCCCACAGGCTGTCCATCCTGGTTTACCAGCGGCTGATCCGCCACATAGATGGAGATATAATCGATCCCGTCGATCTGCGTCATCGTCTTGGTCAGCGCAGCCCGGCACAGGATCTCCCGCGTAGGCCCCATATTGGTCCGGTCGCTGTATCCCGCGTCGAAATACAGATACAGCACATTCTGTTCCTGCCTGTAACCCTGATAACCTACTTTGCTGGACAGGGCTACATGGCTGTCCACATCGTTGGGAGCGGTCATAAACTGCTCCATCAGTTCCGCTATGATTTCATCGCCGATCACCGTATTGGTCTTATATTCCTGGGACGACAGCCCTGTCCCGGAATTATTTAGATAATACACGCGGTAAGCCGCCGCCATGTCCTCCTGTTCCGTTTCTTCTGCGCCGCAGCCTGATATCGCCAGAATACCCACCAGGAACAGCAGCGCCAAGATCGTAACCCTGTATCTCATAACCTGCCTCCCTAGTATATATAGGTTAATGGGATCCGCACCGTAAACGTGGAGCCCTCCCCCTCTTTGCTCAGCAGCCGGATCGCTCCGTAATGCATCAGCACCACATTCTTCGTGATCGCCAGTCCCAGCCCCGTCCCTCCGGTCTCTCTGGACCTGGCCTTATCGACCCGGTAAAACCGCTCGAACACATGCTCCTGTTTATCCTCCGGGATGCCGATGCCCGAATCCGCCACCCGGATATAAAAATATTTATGGTCCGCGTCCAGCGTCACCCGCACCCAGCCGTTGTCCACATTGTACTTGATCGCGTTCTCCACCAGATTGCTGATGGCCAGGGAAAGCTTCGTCTCGTCCACGTCCGCTTTCACCTCGCGGATGCTCTCATAAATCAACTCCACGTTCCGCTTGTCGGCAATGGGCCCCAGACGCTTCAGGATCTGCTGCACCAGGGCGTTGATATCCACCTGGCTCACGTTCAGCTCCGCCACCGACTGGTCCATCTTTACCATGGACAGCAGATCGTCCACGATCTTGCTCTCCCGGTCGATCTCGTCGGAAATGTCGGACATGAACTCCCGGTACAGCTCCACCGGGGCCTCCTCCATGCTCATCAGCGAGTCTGCCAGAACCCGGATCGAAGTGATCGGCGTTTTCAGCTCATGGGACACATTGGCCACAAATTCCTCCCTGGACTGATCGATGGTCTGCAGCTTCGTCTTGGTCTTCTGGATCGCTTCGGAAATCTTTTTCGTCTCCCGGTAGGTATTCTCCGAAACGTTCTCGCCCATGCTCCCCTCCGCCATACGGTCCAGGGACGCCTGCAGATGGTCGAACGGCCTCACCAGCAGCGAAGCCAGCAGCGCGCCCGCGATCACCAGCATCAAAAACGCCACGATCGTGAAAAACCGCGCCTTTTCCTCGACGCTGTCCACATTGGACAGGATATTCTCCGTGGAGGCGATCGTCAGGAGCACGCCCACGATGTTCCGGTCCGCGGTATTATCATAGATCGGCGCCGTCACCGCGAAATACTGCTTCTCGTCCTCCCGCAGCATACTGTTCTCCCCCTGGAAGCACCGCATCACCGGCTCCGACACATTGATCTTTCCCTCGGCCAGCTTAAACGTATCCTTGACGATGCGGAAATTCTGATCCACGATCACGATCCTGCCGTTAAAGATGTCCGCGATCGTATCCAGCTCCTTGTTCAGCAGCGCGTCCCTGCCGGGCGAAAGCAGATACTCCGCCCTTGTCAGCCGGTCGCTGGTGATCAGGCACTGGTTCTGCACCTCTATGACCCTGCCGTCGATCTGCGTCTGCTGGAACGAACGGTTCATCACAAATCTCTGCAGGATCATCGGCAGCAGTCCAATCACCAGAAACAACAGAAACAGCGGCGCCCGCATACTGACCGCATGCTTTCCGAATTTTTCACTTTTCCAAAATCGTAATGTCAAGATCGTCCCCCTCGCTCTGCTCGTTCACCGGATCCAGGGCCGTCAGCCCGCTCCCTGCTCTGCCTGGGTCATGGTGTAAAGCTCATAATACATTCCTTTCTTTTCCATCAGGGACCAATGGTTCCCCTCCTCAACGATCCGGTTCCCCGACAGCACCAGGATCCGGTCCGCCCCCTGGATCGTGGACAGGCGGTGGGCGATGGTCAGCGTCGTGCGGCCCTGCGCCAGCTTATCCAGCGACAGGTTTACCAGATGCTCGCTCTCATTGTCCAGAGCCGACGTAGCCTCGTCCAGCACCAGGATCGCCGGGTTCTTCAAAAACACGCGCGCGATGCTGATCCGCTGCTTCTGTCCGCCGGACAATTTCACTCCCCGCTCGCCCACATATGTATCGTAACCGTTTTTCAGCTGGCTGATAAACTCGTGAGCCCCCGCCAGCTTCGCCGCTTCCACAACCTCCTCCCGGGACGCCCCCGGCCGCCCGTAGGCGATATTCTCATAAACCGTGCCCGAAAACAGGTACACGTCCTGCTGCACCACGCCGATGTTGGTCCGCAGGCTCCGAAGCGTCACATGGCGGATATCCTGCCCGTCAACCAGTATCCTGCCGGATGTAGTGTCATAAAATCTGGGGATCAGGTTACAAAGGGTTGTCTTTCCGCCGCCGGAGGGCCCCACCAGAGCCACCTTTTCCCCGGGCCGGATCGTCAGATCGATATCGTCCAGCACCGGATTGTGATCGTCCGGATACTCAAAGCTCACATGCTCGAACGTAATGGTCCCATTCACCCCGGTCAGTTCCTGCGCGTCCGCCTCGTCAAAAATATCGATCTCCGCATCCATGATCTCCGCGAACCGCTCGATCCCGGTCATTCCTCTCTGGAACTGCTCGGCGAACTCGATGATGCGCCGGATTGTCGTCAAAAGCGTCGACACATACATGGTATAGGCCACCAGGTCTCCGGACGTGATCTGTCCGTGATACAAAAAGATCCCGCCGGCCACGATCACCACGGTATACATAATGCCGTCGAACATCCGGACCGTATCCTGGAAAGACGCCATGTAACGGTACATCTCCCGTTTGATCTGCAGAAATTCCTGGTTGCCGTGACGAAATTTCTCGATCTCGATGTCCTGATTGGAAAATGCGCGCACGACCCGGTTGCCCAGCAAATTATCCTCGATCTGCGCGTTCAGCTCGCCGATCTGGTGCCGCTGCTTTTTGAACGCCGCGCGCATCTTTAAATTAAAATACGTACAGGACAGCACCATCACCGGCACGATCACGAAAATGATCACCGTCAACAGCACATGGATGCGAATCAAAATCACGAACGCTACCACCGCTTTCACAAAAGCGATGAAAAACTCCTCCGGGCAATGGTGGGCGAACTCGGTCACATCGAACAGGTCGTTGGTGATGCGGGACATTAACTGCCCCACTTTCGTATTGTTAAAGTAGCTGTCGGACAGCTTCTGCAGATGCTCAAACGCGTCCTGCCGCATGTCCGTCTCGATCTTCGCGCCCATTACATGGCCCGTATACGCCATATAAAAATTCGCCACCGCATCCACGATCCGCAGCGCAAAATACAAAAATCCGATGCCGCAGATCGTCCGTACCGTCAGCGAGGTCACATCCGCCACGCCCTGATTGGTGATATACCGCAGGATCATCGGAAGCACCAGCTCGCATACCGTCGTCATCGACGCACAGAACAGGTCCATCAGAAGCGTCGGTATATATTTGCGGTAATACGGGGCAAACCGCCTCAAAAGCTCCGTCGTTTTCATTCTCTTCTGTTCCATCGCTGAACTCTCCACTCCATTTCTATGCGGCCGCGCAGCTTTCGGACATACGCGGTCCTCCCCGACGGGCTCTTCTTATTCTAACTCATTTTATGCGGAAAAGGAAGTTTTTTTCCGGAAATTCCCCGTCACAGCCTCCCGGCGCTCACAGCCAGCGGTCCAACACCTCCATGAGCTTCGCCACCTCCACCGGCTTCGCCACATGGTCGTTCATTCCCGCTTCATGGGCCTCGCGGATATCGTCGGCAAAGGCGTTGGCCGTCATGGCGATGATCGGCACCGTTTTCGCGTCGGCACGGTCCATGGCGCGGATACGGCGGGCAGCCTCGTAACCGTTCATCACCGGCATCTGGATGTCCATAAAGATCAGATCGTAAGTCCCCTCCGCGCTCCCGGCCACCTTATCCACTGCCTCCTGGCCGTCCTCCGCCTGTTCCACTTCCACGCCGATACAGCTGAGCAGTTCCTGCGCGATCTCCCGGTTCAGTTCATTGTCCTCCACCAGAAGCACCCGCTTGTCGGCGTGATCCGCCTGTTCCAGCTGGTCCGTTTCCAGCTTCACCTGCTTTTCTTCCAGCTCCAGCACGGATTTAAGCGCATAGACCAGCCGGGAGCGGAACAACGGTTTCTCGATGAACGCCTGGATCCCGGCGTCCCTGGCCTGGGCCTCCACCTCCGTCCAGTCGTATGCGGAAAGAATGATGATCGGCATCCCGTCTCCGACCAGGCGACGTATCTCCCGGGCGGCGGCCACGCCGTCTTTCCCCGGCATCTTCCAGTCCAGGATCACGGCCGCAAAGCTGTCCCCCGCATCGCAGGCCTCCTGTACGGCCCGGACGGCGGCATCCCCGTCGGACACCCACTGAGCCTTTGTTCCGATGCTCTCCAGGATCTCACATGCGCCGACGCAGGAATCCTCGTCGTCGTCCGCCACCAGAATCCGCAGATCCCGCAGTCCCTCTACGTCCTCCTCCTCCGGTTCCTGGAGACGCAGATGCACCTCGACGGTAAACTTAGAGCCCACTCCCAGCCGGCTCTCCACCCGGATATCCCCGTCCATCATCCGCACGATATTCCTCGTGATTGACATGCCCAGTCCGGTTCCCTCGATCTTCTGGTTCACGGAATCGCGGGACCGCGTAAACGGATCGAAAATGGTCTTGAGAAATTCCTCGTCCATCCCGATCCCCGTATCCTCGCAGACAAACTCATAGCAGCCCATGCCGTGGATACGGGACGGTCGCTCCCGGATCGAAAACGTGATCGTGCCGCCCTCCGGAGTGAATTTTACGGCATTGCCCAGGATATTCACAAAAATCTGCCGCAGGCGCAGCGTATCCCCGATCACTTCCTCGTGATCGATATGCTCGATATGGACCTTTAACTGCTGGCGCTTGCCGGATATCTGGCCTTTGATGATCGTGACCACGCTCTCCACCAGATCCGCCATGCCGAACGGTTCCTCCGAGAGCGTGACCTTGCCGCTCTCGATCTTGGACATATCCAGCACGTCGTTGATGAGAGCCAGCAGGTGCCGGCTGGAGATCGTGATCTTATTCAGGCAGTCGGTCAGCCGCTCCCGATCGTCCATATGCATGGCGGCCACGGCCGTCATGCCCATGATCGCGTTCATGGGGGTGCGGATATCGTGGGACATCCGGGCCAGGAAATCCGATTTTGCCCGGTTGGCCGCCTCCGCCGCCTCGGACGCGTTTTTCAGCGCCGTGCGGATCTCCATCTCCCGCTCTTTCAAAGCGGTCACATCCTGGATCGCAAACAGCACATGTTCCGGCCGTCCCTCCCGCCGGTCCAGGCACAGCACGGAAAGATTCTCCCAGCGGCGCCCGTCCATTTCGATCTGATACTCAAACCGGAGATAAGGCACGTCCTCTGTCAGATTCTCCCGCACATATTCCTCGGAAATGACCGTGCTCATGGGCGTCCCATTGCCGTCGTCCGTCAGGTATCTGGCGGCCAGATATTGGATCAGCTCTTCATAGACTCCCTGTTCCGCCGCGCCGCACCGCTTATTCTCCAGATACTGATACGTACCAGTCCCAAAATCCACCAGGGCGAAGCGGGAGAATAGCTGCGTCACCGCGTCCACGATCTGGGACATCTCCTGCTTTTCCGACACCAGCTTCTTCCGCTGCGCCCGGTTCTTCAGCGCCAGAAAAAGCAGGTACGCCAGAAACGCCGCGGCCAGCTTCAATTCCAGCGCGATCCCGGCGGAATTGGCGCTGTCCGTCATCGTCCGGCTCACCACAGACGGGAAGCTCTGCACCAGCACCCACTCTTGATCCTCCAGTACCTTTACGTAAGCGCTGCCCGCGCCATTTTCCCCATAATAATTAAAGCTGTTGAAATCAATATCGTTATCGCCATTTAAGGTATCTCTCAGCTTCTGCAGGTCCTCCGCGGAGAGCCGGCCGGACTGCACCAAAGTCTCTGTCAGATTCTCCGGCGGATCGTCGTCCCCCACGGAAAGGATCACGCGGCCGCTGCGCTCCAGCAGGTACGTACTGCCCTGAACGCCGAAATAGCGCGAGCCCAGCACGCTGTCGACCGTGTCCCCCCGGTAAATGCAGCTGAGTACGCCGATGATCCTGTCCGCATAATAAAACGGCGTATAGAAGATCAACAGCGTCTCATTGGTAATGCGGGAATTATAGACCACGCATTTGCCGCTTTTCCCCTGCATCCCCAGCTGGAAATACTCCCGGTCCGACAGATCCGCCGTCCGCCCGTCCGCCGTCAGGTCCATGCCATCCGCGGAAATAAATTCAATATAATCAAACGGAGAACGCGCGGTCATGTCCTGCAGGATCTTCTCGTTCACCTCCGGTCCCGCGATCACCGCGCCGTACAGGCTGGCCAGCAGCTCCGCGTTGCTCACAGAAGTCCTGACCAGATCGTTCACCTGCGCCGCCGTCTGACTGGTCGCCGCCTCGATAAAACTGTCGTTCTGCTGAAGAATACGACGGCGGTTATCGCGGGTAAAAGCGAAAAAAGAATAGCCGATAAACGCCAGCAGCGCCCCCACGAAAACCAGTTCCCAGACAACCGCCCTGTTTTTCTTCATCTTTCCATGTCCTCCTCCGGCACCAAAACCAAAACTCTTCGGCCGCCGCGCCGCCCGGATGCGGACGCGCTTTGAACCGATTTGAACTTTATCTTACCATACATCCCGGTCCGGTGCAACGTAAAATCCGCGCCTGCCCTGATTTTTGCCAAAAGGTTTTATGGAGAAATCCGGCCGAACATATAGACGAATCCCCGATTCTGGCGTATAATAATCCCGTAGCGAACCAAATGCGGCTGCCGGACCTGTCTCCGGCACATTTACAATATAAACTGCAAAGGAGAACCGATCATGCCATACTGTCCCAAATGCGATATGGAATTTGTAGATGGGATCACCGTCTGCACCGACTGCGGCGGCCCTCTCGTCGAATCCGAAGCGGCCGCCAGGGCCATGAAAGCAGAAGAACAGGCCAAAAACAGGGCCCGTGAAAAAGCCATGTATGAAGAATACCTGAAAAGCCTGCAGGGCGATCCGGATGAAGAACTTTCCGATCCGGCCGATCCCATAGAAGATCCGGCCTCTGAAACGGACACTGAAAAAGAGGAATACACAGACGCGGAAGAAACCGATCCGGCCGGTACGGAAGTCAGCGAGGAAGAACTCCAGGCTCTCCAGGCGGAGGTCCTGCGGCAGACCGGCGACCGGTCCGCTCCCAGGATCGCCCATATTTACGTGGACAAGTCCCAAAAATACGACGATCTGAAATCCTCTGCCTCCGCGTTCCTGATCGTAGGCGGCGTGCTCCTCGCCGTGTCCATACTGGCCTGGACCGGCGTCCTCCCCATTCCTATGGCCTCGGTCTCCGGAACGATCTTCCGGACCGTGCTCACCGTCATGGGCCTCGCCTCCCTGTTCGTCTGGTTCAGCAGCAGCCGCGAAGCCAAAAAGCTGGCCCCGGAGATCGCCCGGGAAAAAGACCGGACCCGGGAACTGGTCCAATGGTTCTCCGACCACTATACGGCGGACGATATCGACGCCGCGATCGCCGGGCGCGAAGAACTGACCGATGAGGAACTGAGCCTGAAACGGTTCCAGCTGATTCAGGATTATCTGATCACGCACCACGATCTGCCGGATCCGGCCTACGTGGACGCTTTAAGCGAAGAAATCTACGCGAATCTGTTTGAAGAAAAGACCGGTTCCCCGCAGTAACCTGCGGGATAAACCCTGTAACCTGTCCATACCTGCGTGGTTAAATCAGCGCCATTACGTCAAACGCCTGCCCCAAGGACGGTCGTTCCATTCGGGGCAGGCGCTTTTTATCCTTTCATTATAAAACTATATCCGGCGAAAGTGCCTCATCCGGCAGCCCGGAATTGCCGCAGCTTCACAGCCATCCGCCCCGCTGTCCGTTTCATTTCACCAGCAGCGACTCTCCGGTCATTTCTTTCGGCTTCTCCATGCCCATCAGTTCGATCAGCGTCGGCACGATATCTGCCAGCTTGCCGCCCTCGCGCAGTTTGTAAGACGGGTCCGCGTTCACCAGGATGAACGGCACCGGATTCGTCGTATGCGCCGTGAACGGTTCGCCGGTCTCATAATCGATCAGCTGCTCCGCGTTGCCGTGATCGGCGCAGATGAACATCACGCCGTCCACTTCCCTGATCGCTTCCACCGCACGTCCCACGCAGGCGTCCACCGTTTCGATGGCCTTGATCGCCGCGGCCTCCACGCCGGTGTGGCCCACCATATCCGGGTTTGCAAAATTGATGATGATCACATCGTACTTGCCGGACTTGATGCACTCGACCAGCTTGTCGCAGACGCCCGGCGCGCTCATCTCCGGTTTCAGATCGTAGGTCGGCACTTCTTTCGGGGACGGGATCAGGAACCGGTCCTCGCCCTCGTTTGGCTCCTCCACGCCGCCGTTGAAGAAAAAGGTCACATGCGCGTACTTCTCCGTCTCCGCGATCCTGGCCTGCTTCAGCCCGTTAGCCGCCAGCCACTCGCCGAATGTGTTGGTCACCATCTCTTTCTTAAACGCCACCAGCTTATTCTCGATCGTATCGTCGTAATCAGTGAAGCAGACATAGACCAGGTCCTTCATCCTCGGCCCGCGCTCAAAACCGGTAAACTCCTCGTCGCAGAACGCCCTGGTGATCTCGCGGGCGCGGTCCGGACGGAAGTTATAGAAGATAATAGAATCGCCGTCTTTCACGGTCGCCACCGGATGCCCGTCCTCCGTCACAATGACCGGCTCCACGAACTCGTCGAACACTTCCTTGTCGTAGGACGCCTGGATGCCTGCCGCGGCGCTCTCCGCCGGATTCCCCTCGCCCATGACCAGCGCATGGTAAGCCCGCTCCACGCGGTCCCAGCGCTTATCGCGGTCCATCGCATAAAAACGTCCCTGCACCGTGGCGACCTTGCCCACGCCGAGCTCCGCCATCTTCGCTTCCAATTCCTCCACGTATCCCTTGCCGGAAGCCGGAGGCGTATCGCGGCCGTCCAGGAAGCAATGCACATAAACCTTCGTCAGCCCATGGCGCTTCGCCAGCTCCAAAAGCCCGTAGATATGCGTGTTGTGGCTGTGAACGCCGCCGTCGGACACCAGGCCCCACATATGCAGCGCCGAATCATTCTTCTTACAGTTCTCCACCGCCGTCAGAAACTCCGGGATCTCAAAGAAATCTCCGTCCTGGATCGACTTGGTGATCCGGGTCAGCTCCTGATATACGATGCGTCCCGCGCCCATGTTCAGGTGCCCCACCTCAGAATTGCCCATCTGCCCGTCCGGCAGGCCCACATACAGACCGCTGGCCTGTCCTTTCACAAAAGGACACTGGCTCATCAGCTGGTCCATCACCGGCGTCCTGGCCTCGCAGACCGCGTTGGCCTCGCACCGGTCGTTCAGGCCGTAACCGTCGAGAATCATTAATACTGCTGGTTTTTTTCTCATGATCATTCACCTCTGATTTCATTCTATTCGGCGGCCGTCCGCCGCGGCATACTTTCCGCGCGCAAAAACGGCCATCCGCCCGCTAGATCCGCTTGCGTGGATTTTTTCACGATCTTTATTGTACACGAATTGGAAGCATTATGCAACCATTCTACTTTTTCTTTTTCTTCTTCTTTGCTTTCAGCGGCTTCGTCACTTTCTCCGCGTCGTAATCATCCCGCTCGTCAACGCCCTTATTGTACTCGTGCAGTTCCGGCAGGCCGGTCGTCAGTTCCTCCTCCGGGTCTGCCGCAGGCTTCCGCAGTTTCGGCGCTTTTTTCCTGCCGCCATGGGGCCTGCCTTTCTTCGCCCCGTCTGCATCGGTCTTTTCGCTCTTACTCTTCTTTTTATCTGCGTTCCCATCCTCCGGTACGGCTGCCTGTACGCATAAACTCTCCGCGGAGCCGCTTTGCTCTGCGGACTTAACGTCTCTCAGGGTTTCACCGGCCTCTGCAGGGCCCTGCGAATCTCCGGCTGTCTCAGAGGCGATCCCTGCGCTTCTTTCCGGCCATTCATCCGGCTCCTCCGATTCTCCCTCGTCCGGTTCTTCCGTTCTGCTTTCCCTCAGTTCCTCCGCTGCCTCTTCCGGCTCCCCATCGTCCGCCAGACTTGACTCTTCCTCTCCATCACCGGCCGTTTCGGATCTCCCGGTCAGAGCATCGCCCGTCTCAATGCCCGCGCCTCCATCGTCTTTTTCCTCCGAAAGCACATCCTCCGCGGACGCTTCCTCCTCCGATTCTTCGGCCCCGTCTTCCTCCGGTTCCGTTTCCTTTAACCGTCCATCCTCCGTCTCGACCACCGCCGGCTGGACATGGCCGCCGCCTCCGGGTATGCTTCCCGACAAAAACAGAGCCGCTTTGGCGCTGACCGGGCCCACCATCTCATACAGCACCGACGATGCCAGGATGATCGTCAGCATCAGATTGCCGGTGGCCTCCGGCAGGATCCTCTGGCCCAAAAACGCCAGACCGATTGCCACGCCGGCCTGCGGGATCAGCGCGAAGCCCATATAGTTGCGGATCTCCCGGCTGGTCTTCATTGCCATACAGCTCAGGTACGTTCCCAGATACTTGCCGACGATGCGGATCACAAAATAGGAAACGCCGATCGCTCCCACGCTGCTCAGCGCGCTGATATCCAGATTCATCCCGGACACCACGAAAAACATGGACATGACCGGCGGCGTAAAGTTGTTGATCTGCCGGAACAATTTTTTATCCCTAGTCAGATTGATATAAACCGCTCCGAACACCATGCACGACAGCAGCGGAGAAATGTCCATGACCGAACAGATCCCTGTCAGCCCCATCAGCATCGCGATCGCCAGGATCAGCCGGTTGTCGCGGCTGCGGGTCGGGATCAGCAGGCGGCTCAGGAAATAGCCGCAGAAAACGCCCAGACCGATCGTCAATATATTATAGAAGACAGGGATCAATATGTCGTTCGCCGACAAACTCCCCGAATCCAGTCCATTGATCACCGCCGACACGATACTGAACGCCAGCAGGCAGACTACGTCGTCCAGCGCCACGATCTGCAGCAGCGTATTGACAAACTCGCCCTTCGCCTTGTACTGGTTGATCGTCATCATCGTGCTGGCCGGAGCCGTCGCCGTAGCGATCGCGCCCAGGATCAGCGCAAACCCCCAGTCCAGCCGAAACACCGCTTTCAGGATCAGCGTCACCAGCACGCCGGCCATCATCGCCTCGCTCACCGTGATCACAATGATCCGCTTCCCGGTGCGCATCAGCACTTCTTTCTTAAAGAACTTGCCGACCCCGAACGCGATAAACGCCAGCGCTACGTCGCTGATAAAGCCCATATCCTCGATGATGTGGCCCGGTATAAAATTCATACAGTACGGGCCGATCAAAATACCCGCCAGGATGTACCCGCTGACTTTCGGCATATTCAGCGTATTCGTCAGCCTCGTCATAATAAATCCTGCGAACAAAATGATCGACAGGGCCAGGATCACTTCCGTCTCCGGATTCAGCCTCTCCAGCAGTTCCACCAATTGCATACTCATATACCCCTTAACCCCTTTCCCAAAAACACGATCCGCAGCCCGTTCCCGCAAAATCGCAGGCGGCCGCTACTGAAGCATCTTTTCCATCCTCTTCCGCACGATTCCGATCACCGGTCCCAGGAAGAACGCCATCACGACCGTCACAAATCCCAGCCGCGCGCCCATCAGCACGCCGCCCGCGGCAAATGCGATATCCCAGCCCATGCGAACCGCCTTAAACGGCGCTTTCCACCGCCCCGCCAGGATAAACGGCAGCGCGTCATAAGGCGCGGAACCCAGCCCGGCGCTCATATACACCGCCGCCGCGACGATGAACAGCGCCAGCACCGGCAGGATCAGCAGGCTCTCCACCATTTTCTGGGACAAAAACCCCGCCGGGAGCGCCGTCTGCCAGATCCAGGAAAACAGATCCGAAATATATCCCACGAAAACCATATTCCCGACCGTCCCGTAACCTATGTAACCTTTATTCATACCAATCACAGCCGCAATCATGATCAGGTTACCCAGCAGCTGGCAAGTCCCGAAGCTAAACGGCAGGTAATGGGTCAGCCCGGTGGTAAACAATGCGAAAGGATCCGTGCCAAAATCAAACTGCCGTAGCAGCGACAGGCAGAATCCCTGAAAGAATACCCCCGCCGCCATCATACCCATTCTCGTCTTAAACTTCGGCGGGCGGCCGAACCATTTTCTTTCCATGCCGTCTCTCGTCTCCTCGCTGTTCCATCCGATCTTCCGTCAGAGGACTTTCCTAATCATACCACAAAATCTCAGAAAATGAAGCAGGAATTTTATTTTTTATATCTGCTTTTCCTATCCGCCCGGCAACCGGCGCCAAAGCGTATCTCTTTCCCGTTTCCGGCTATCCGGCATTCACGAAAAAGCCCCGGCAGAAAGAATCTCTCCGCCGGGGCCGTCATATCTTTTGTCTATCATTTGCCAATTTCCATGCTGTCTTATCTGGCAACCCTATTTTACCTCTATATTCCGGCCCTTTACAAGAAAAATACACTCAAAGATTCAAGGCCAGAAAAACCGTATCCTTGTCATCCTGATCGATGGACAGATACCTCTTAGTGATCTCAATGGACGAATGATTATAGATGGACATGATCAGTGCCGGCGGTACTCCGTTCTTCCAGGCATGATAGCCAAACGTTTTTCGCAGGGAATGACAGCTGATAATACCGCTGATCTGGAGTTCTCTGGCAGCGTCCCGAATGATGCGGAACGCCTGTGTCCGATCGATGTGACGGTTATGGCCCTCCCTGCTTTGAAAGATGTAGTGATCCTTTTGTATGGTTCCAGTCGTTTTTGCCAGGCGCTTCAGTGATGATATGGCCTCCCGATTCAAGGCGATCTGCGTATGTTTCCCGGTCTTCTGTTCAATCAAGCAGATATGACCACGGTATTCTTTGTCTTCAAAATCATAAACATCCCCCCACTTTAGCGCAAGAAGATCCCCGATACGCAGCGAAGTGTTGATACCGAGAGTAAACAGCGTGTAATTGCGTACCTGGTGCTTATCCAGATAATACTGTTTGAGCTTTTGGATGTCCCGTTTATTTTTGATGGGCTGTGTCTTTTGCATATCCATGCACCTCCATGCAAGTATTTGGCAATATTTGCCATATCTTTATATTATCAGCATTTGGAGGCATGTGTTTTCTAAGTTCAACACAATGCCACATTGTGTTGAACTCAGAATCGAAAAATTTCAAATAATTTCTTTGCAAAGAATGATCCGGTTTATTCTTTTAAACGTAAAATAAGCGCCGGACGGCCAATGGCCCATCCGGCGCTTTCATCTTACCAGGCATCCAATTTTATCCCGCTGACGGTTCCTGCCGCTCCGACAAAAGCGGAAAGATCCCCGTCGCAATCTGCAATTATTTGTTATAATTAACGATCTTTCCGAAGTCAGGCTTTAAGGACGCGCCGCCCACCAGGCCGCCGTCGATATCGGGCTGCGCGAACAGTTCCGGCGCGCTCGACGCGGATACGGAACCGCCGTACTGGATGCGGATCGCCTCTGCCGTGGCTTCATCGTAGAGTTCGCCGATGCAGACGCGGATCGCCGCGCAGACTTCCTGAGCCTGCTCGGTCGTAGCGACCTTGCCGGTTCCGATGGCCCAGATCGGCTCGTAAGCGATCACCGCCGTCTTCGCCTGGTCCGCGGTCACGTTCAGGAACGCGATCTTGATCTGCTGGCGGATCCAGTCGATGGTGATGCCCTGTTCTCTCTGCTTTAAGGACTCGCCGCAGCAGATGATCGGGGTAATGCCGTGCTCAAAGGCTTTCAGGACTTTCTTATTGACCGTCTCGTCGGTTTCCGCGAAATATTCTCTCCGCTCGGAATGGCCGATGATGACATACTTCACGCCCGCGTCTACCAGCATATTGGGAGAAATCTCGCCCGTGTAAGCGCCCTTCTCCTCAAAGTACATATTCTCGGCGCCGATATGGATGTTCGTACCCTCCGCGGCTTTCATAGCCGGAATGATGTCGATGGCCGGTACGCAAAAAACCACGTCCACATCGTCATTGACTACCAGGGGCTTTAACTGCCCGACCAGGGCGACCGCCTCGCTCGGAGTCATGTTCATCTTCCAGTTGCCCGCGATGATTTTCTTTCTTGCCATTTGATTCTTCTCCTGTTATTTTCATTGTTTGCGCCGGCTGCCAGATGGGCTCTCCATCTGCGGCCCGCGCATTTTGCAGTTCGCCCAAGCCCTCTCACGGAGAGCCTGGGCGAAAATAATCCGTTATACAGCTATTATTTGTCATCAGCCGCCGCGACGCCCGGAAGTACCTTGCCCTCCAAGAATTCCAGGGAAGCGCCGCCGCCGGTAGAGATATGGCTCACCTTATCGGCGAAGCCCAGCTGGTTCATAGCAGCCGCGGAATCGCCGCCGCCGATGATCGTGGTCGCTTCGGTGTCTGCCAGGGCTTTGGCCACAGCGATCGTGCCTTTTGCCAGGATCGGGTTCTCAAACACGCCCATCGGTCCGTTCCAGACCACAGTCTTCGCGGACTTCACAGCCTCGGCATACAGTTCAGCAGTCTTCGGTCCGATATCCAGGCCCTCCATATCGGCCGGGATCGCATCGGAAGAAACAACGGAAACCTCGATCGGAGCGTCGATCGGATTCGGGAAAGAGGCCGCCACGGTGGTGTCCACCGGCAGAAGCAGCTTCTTGCCAAGCTTTTCAGCCTTTTCCATCATTTCCTTGCAGTAATCGATCTTCTCATCGTCTACCAGGGAGTTGCCTACGCCCTTGCCCTGCGCTTTCAGGAACGTGAACGCCATGCCGCCACCGATGATCAGCGTGTCGCATTTCTCAAGCAGGTTATTGATCACGTTCAGCTTGTCGGCTACTTTCGCGCCGCCCAGGATCGCTACGAACGGTCTGACCGGATTCTCCACCGCGTTGCCCAGGAAATCGATCTCTTTCTGCATCAGATAACCCACTGCGTTGGTGCCGCCCTTGGCCGTGATGAATTTGGTCACGCCCTCGACGGAAGCATGGGCCCTGTGGGAGGAACCGAACGCGTCGCATACATAGTCGTCGGCAAGATCCGCCAGTTCCTTGGAGAACTCCTCGCCGTTCTTGGTCTCTTCTTTGCCGCGGAAACGGGTGTTCTGCAGCAGGACTACATCGCCGTCGTTCATAGCGGCCACCGCAGCCGTAGCGGCATCGCCGGTCACATTGTAATCAGAAACGAATGTCACTTCCTTGCCCAGCTTCTCGGTCAGTCTGGCAGCTACAGGAGCCAGGGACTCGCCCTCGTTGGGGCCATTCTTTACCTTGCCCAGATGGGAGCAGAGAATAACTTTCGCGCCCTCGCTGATCAATTTCTGGATGGTGGGCAGAGCGGCGACGATACGGGTCTCATCCGTGATCTTGCCCTCTTTCAGCGGCACGTTGAAATCGCAGCGCACCAGGACCTTTTTGCCCTTTAAGTCTTTCAAATCGTCGACAGTCTTTTTGTTAAGCATCGCTTTATTACCCCTTTCTGTTATGAAATTCGGGAAAATACAGACAGCGGATCTCCCCGAAAAAAGGTCCAGTCCTAAGACCGGACCCTATTGGTCACTCATTCAAAACAAATGTGTATCCCGGATCAGCCCAGCTCCGCGAAGTACTTAATGGTGCGGACCATCTGGCTGGTATAGGAGTTCTCATTGTCATACCAGGAAACAACCTGAACCTCATACAGATCGTCAGCGATCTTGGCCACCATGGTCTGGGTCGCATCGAACAGGGAACCGTAGGTCATGCCGATCACGTCGGAGGAAACGATCGGATCCTCGTTGTAGCCATAGGAATCGGAAGCGGCGGCTTTCATAGCGGCATTGATGCCCTCTTTCGTCACATCCGTGCCCTTTACAACAGCCGTCAGGATCGTGGTGGAACCGGTCGGAACCGGAACACGCTGTGCAGAACCGATCAGCTTGCCGTTCAGCTCCGGAATAACCAGGCCGATCGCCTTGGCAGCGCCGGTGGAGTTCGGAACGATGTTAGCCGCGCCGGCTCTCGCTCTGCGCAGGTCGCCTTTCCTGTGCGGGCCGTCCAGGATCATCTGGTCGCCGGTGTAAGCATGGATCGTGCTCATGATACCGGACTGGATCGG